>JBCBCO010000043.1:0-15066 GCA_038630445.1 Pseudomonadota bacterium
CCAAATCGTAAGATCTGATATCTAGGTAGGCTTCAAACTTAGTTTTGAACTGCACCTTGCCTAAGCAGAGATCGCAATGCGGGGCGCGGCCTGTTTAACCGTGTCATCGACGTGCGCCTCGTAAATCGCGAAATTGTCGACAAACATACGCGCGAGCTTTTCGGCCTGTGCGTCGTAGGCACCCGCATCCGCCCATGTGCCCCGCGGATTGAGAACGCGGTCATCCACATTCGGGACAGAGACCGGGACCATGAAGCCAAACGTCTCATCCTTGCGGAACTCGACGCTGTTCAGAGAGCCGTCGAGTGCTGCGTTCAGGAGTGCGCGCGTCTCTTTGATTGGCATACGTGTGCCAACGCCGTAAGGGCCACCGGTCCAGCCGGTAGAGACAAGCCAGCAATCGACATTGTGCTGGTCGATCAGATCACGCAGCAGATTGCCGTACTCGCTTGGGTGACGCGGCATGAAAGGCCCGCCAAAGCAGGTTGAGAAAGTCGCTGTTGGCTCGGTCACGCCTTTCTCTGTGCCCGCGACTTTCGCTGTATAGCCTGAGAGGAAGTGATACATCGCTTGAGCGGGCGTCAGCTTTGCAATCGGTGGCAGAACACCGAAGGCGTCAGCGGTCAGCATGATCAGGTTTTTCGGCTGACCGCACTGACCTGTCGCGCTGGCATTTTCAATCGCAGAGATCGGATACGCCCCGCGTGAATTCTCCGCGAGTGTATTGTCAGCGAAATCCGGCTCGTGCGTTTCGTCACAGATCACGACGTTTTCGAGGACCGTGCCCCACATTTTCGTGGTCGCGTAAATCTCAGGCTCTGCCTTCTCAGACAGATTGATCATTTTCGCGTAGCAGCCGCCTTCAAAATTGAAGAGGCCGTTTGGTGACCAGCCATGCTCATCGTCGCCGACAAGTGTGCGGCTGGCATCTGCTGAAAGCGTTGTTTTGCCTGTGCCGGACAGACCGAAGAAGATCGCCGCATCATCATTGCCACCACAATTCACGGAGCAATGCATCGGCATCACGCCTTTTTCAGGCAGCAGATAATTCAGGATCGTGAAAACAGACTTCTTCGTTTCACCGGCATAGCTCGTCCCGCCGATCAAAACAATTTTCTTTGCAAGGTTCACCGCGATCACGGTTTCACTGCGCGTGCCGTGCTTGGCCGGATCGGCGCGGAAGCTTGGGCTATTTATAATCGTGAACTCGTGGGAGAAATCGGCATATTCATCCTGAGTTGGAACGCGAAGTAGGTGACGAATAAACAGAGCGTGCCATGCATACTCGGTCACAACGCGCACAGGCAGGCGGTGTTCCACATCCGCGCCGCCGAACAATTCTTGATGATAAAGGGTCTTGCCTTCGAGGTGTTTGCGGAAATCTTCCCAAAGCGCATCGAAATGATCCGGCGTCATGGAGGCGTTATTGTCCCACCAGACGGTGTTCTCAGTCATCCCATCGCGAACCGTGAATTTGTCTTTCGCGCTGCGGCCCGTATGCTGGCCCGTTTCGACGACAAGAGCACCGCCTTTGGCGATCTTCGCATCTTCATGACGGATGGCCTGCTCGTACAGTTTCTCAGGTGCCCAATTCTTTCGAATTTCCCCAGCTTCAACACCAAGATCGCTTAACTCTACCGATGATGTAAACACGATAAGACCCCTTACTTTTTGTCTCTATGACTCACAGCAGGTATGTGCTGCGATGCTCTCCGAAATCGCGTTGCAAGGTTGAAGCCGAAAGCGAGGCTAATGGCCAGAGGGTTACAGCGGTTTAATCAAAGGTAAACGCTGTCAAAGACTTGTCGCATAGATTTTGCGCAGAAATCACTAAATTTGCCCACGTTTTAGGTCACGCAAAATTTGCCGTACCGGATCGACTAGGGTCAAAGCACTTTTTTGCGTCGGTAATGGATCATCGAAGACCATCGAAGACAGGGCCTGGGCCGCCCATGGCGCAAAGGTAAAGCCGCGCGATCCGAAACCGCCGACTATATAATGTCCAGGCTTACGGGTGATGGCCGCCCCGACTTGTTGTCCAGACCGCAGTCCGGCATGGGTTTCCAAAACACGCTCATAATCCGGAACCTGTCCGATCACGGGCAATCGATCCGGCGTAGTTGCGCGGACGCTGGCACGGGACGAAACGGTCTGCGAAGCGAGGGCCCCCATCCAGTACGGCGAGAGATCTGATAGAGCGGCGCGATTTAAGTCGTCATCACGCGTAAGCCGCTCCGGATCGCCCCCGTCATGATCGCGATAGGTCGCGCCCCACAACCGGTCTGTGCCGCTCGCGAGGGCATAATGACCACTGGCGAGAGCGGAAGCCGGAACAGAATTCTGCTCGCTCACAAAGCTGACTTGCCCGGCGCGGGCCTTCAGTCGCAACCAAGTGAACCGATCCTGTGATCGCCATCCATCGGCATAGATGACGGCGTCAAAATCATTGTCGGTTAGGTTGGGTAACGAGGTAGCATTCCATTGAACCTCCACCCCCTTTAAGAGCACAGCTAACACCTCTAGCGGCCGCACAATGAGTGCGCATTTGTGCAAAAGACCGTCAGCGATCGCTTCAAGATCTTCTAATCCCAGAGGTGGATCATCCAGGACTTTCGCAAACCGTCTGCGCTCCTGATCATCTTTTGCACGTTGAACCACTTCGGTGTGTTCAATCCCCGGTAAGCCGACATAGAAAGACCTCGCGGCATTGTAGGTTTCAACAAGAAGGCGGGCCTGTTCGGTATCTTCGGCATCAAGGCGCGGCATGACTAGCGCCATTGGGTTGCCGCTTGCGCCGGTGCCGGGGCCGCTGGCCCGATCGAACAGCGTCACCTTAGCGCCTCGCACGGATAAGACATAGGCAAGGCATGCACCAGCAATCCCTGCACCAATAATGGCAACTTTTGGAGTGGGTTTAGGAGCAATACATGGCCCGCGATCGCCCGGATAAATCGCTTCCAGCCGCTCTCGCTTGCGACCGTGTCCGGGCCTTTTCGCGACTTCGAAACCGGCCCCGGCGAGACCGCGGCGAACCGCGCCTGCAACGGTGAAGGTTGACGCAATCGTGCCCGGTACGCTGCGTTCTGCCACCATTGGCCAGAGGGACTCTTCCCACATGCTTTGATTTTTCGCGGGACTGAAGCCGTCAAGGAACCATGCGTCCGCTCTGAACTGGCTTTGTGGCAGGGTGTCCTCGATCAGGCCAATATGCAGCGTCAGCGAGAGCCGCTCGTCGGGCCAAACAACGTGATGAACGCCCTTTGCGCGATGTGGCCAAGCCTGAATTAGCTTATCGGTCAGATCGGATAATTCGGGCCAAATATTCAACGCCCGTCCCGCATCATCTGCTTCCAGCGGATAACCCTCAAAACTGACAAAATGAAGCCAGCCCGATGGACTGCGTTTCTGTCGCCAGAGGTCCCATAGTGCCAGAAAATTTAGTCCCGTTCCAAAACCGAGCTCAGCCACCGTAAAGCTATCACGCCCGATCCACCGCTCAGGCAAACCACACGCGTCCAAAAAGATCGCCCTCGTCTCAGACAAGCCATCCTCAACCGAGTAGTAGATGTCGTCGACGCGCTCATCGACGGGCGTTCCATCATCTTTCCAACTGAGCCGGGGGCGGGGCGGGAGGCGGGACATGCTCAGCAAATAGAACGGGTGTCGCACCCTGTCGACGGAAGCCTGCATCGCTCTAAGTCGCCGCCTATGGCAAAGATCGATTTCACACCGACACGCGCGGCAGGACTGGCTCGTATGGCACAGTTTCAACCGTCCATGGGCCGCCATTATTCGAGCACGCGCAATCATGATTATGGGCCGGGCGACCGGAGCAACCTTTCGGTCTTGTCGCCTTGGGTGCGGGGTCGTCTAATCACCGAACGGGAAGTGACCGAGGCGGCGATTTCAAAATTCGCGCTTTCAACGGCGGAGAAGTTCGTTCAGGAAGTCTGCTGGCGCACCTATTGGAAAGGCTGGCTGCAGCATCGCCCGACCGTTTGGAGCGATTATGTTGAAACCCGCGATGAGGCCTTCGATCAGATTGAGCGGAATGCAGGCCTGCGCACGGCTTATGAAGAGGCGATAGAGGGGCGCACGGACATCGCCGTGTTTGACACTTGGGCGCGCGAACTCGTCGAGACCGGTTATCTCGCCAATCATAGCCGCATGTGGTTCAGCTCGATCTGGATTTATACGCTGAAGCTGCCTTGGGAGCTGGGTGCGGACTTTTTCCTGCAGCATCTGATGGACGGCGATCCCGCGAGCAACACGCTGAGCTGGCGTTGGACGGGCGGGCTGCACACGCAGGGTAAGACCTATCTCGCGCGCCCGGACAATATCGCAAAATATGCCGGGAAGCGGTTTGAGGCTGAACTGGGGTCTGACTGGCACACTGGTCTGGATCGATTGGCCACGTCAGCGCCGCCGCTGAATGGCAGGCCAAATCCGGGGGCTGGCTTTATTTTACCACCCGATGCGTTGCCGACTGGACCTATCGGTCTCTTACTGACTGAAGAGGATTTGCATCCAGCGTCTCTTTTGCCTGAAGGCAGTCAAGTCGTTTCGATCGCAGGGGCACAATTTGCAAATGAGCGGTCACCTAAAGGGGCGGGAGCGCAAGCTCGATCCTTTGTAAGCAACGCACTGGAGAGCGCCCTCGAAAATGCTGGCGATCTTTATGGATCAGAGATGACACATTTACCCAGCAACGACGGATTCCAGAGCGCTGCAGTAGAATGGGCGCGTGGCCTATCGACCAAAACCATCGTGACCGGGGAACCACCTGTCGGGTGGGTCAAACCGCATCTGGATCAGCTCAAATCTGATCTTGCGGAGGATGGGATCCAACTCCTCTACATCCGTCGCGAGTGGGATGATGCTTTTTGGCCGCACGCGAAAAAGGGCTTCTTTGGACTCAAAAAGAAGATTCCGAGCGTGTTGGCTGAGCTGGGTCTGCCTGTTTAGGACACGTCTTGCATAACTGAATTGTCCTGACGCGCTCTGGTCGCGTGCCGGTTTGCACGTCATATGCTCATGAAACGAAAGGACAGATCTATGGCAGAGTTCGAAATCACCCGCGAAGACGGCGAAACCGGCGGGCGCTATTCAACCATTGTAGATGGGCACGAGTCTGAAATGACCTATTCCCGCGCCGGCACTGAACGGATCATTATCGATCATACAGGCGTTCCGAGAGAACTTGGCGGGCGCGGCGTTGGCAAAGCCCTCGTGTTCCGTGCGGTTGAAGATGCGCGTAAAGAAGGCTTCAAAATCATCCCGCTTTGCCCGTTTGCGAAAGCGCAAATCGAAAAGAATAAGGATTGGCAGGACGTCCTCGCCTAGCCCCGTTTGAGAAACAGGACGATGATAGCAAGCAAAGCTGCCGTCCCGCCTAGAATGACATCGTTATAGTCTTGCGCGATTTGCAAGGCTGCGAAGGTCAACGCTCCAAACAGGAGAGATCCAATCAAGGCAGCAACGCCGCCAAATCTGAGATTGAACGTCGCCAATATGCCGCCTAGCAAGATAAGGCCGGTGCCTATGATCCTCGGTAAGCTTGTCGGCGGCTCCATCAAAGCTGGACCAAGGGGTGAGCCGCGTTCAACCAGAATAAATACGGCATAAACGGCTTCTCTCAGGAGCCAAGCGCCAATGGCCACAAGGGCCAGACCGAGAAGACGCCTGATCATGGGCTAGCTGTCCAAATCGATTGAAAAGAACATGGCCTGTCCGCCTCGCCAGACACGGGCCAAGACAGGGCGAGATGGATTTCGCGCCGCCTCATCCATGGCCAGCAACGCTGCCGTCGGTGAGGTCAAAGCATCGAACCCGATCTCGATTAGAATGTCGCCGCGTTGCAAAGTCCCGAAACTTGGGCCACGCGCCGAGACACTGCGCACAACGACGCCCTCGACATCGGTCGGCACACCGTAACGTCTGCGCGCATCATCATTGAGTTCCCCGAGTTCGATACCCAGCGGATTGTCGCTTAAGGCGCTTTCAGGTTCAGGGCGGTCTTCCTCAGGTTCGCCACCACTCCCAGGCAGTTCACCAACCTTGAAGCTGATCGTGCGGTTTCGCCGCTCACGGATGATGTCGACATCGACAGTGCTATCGATCTCTGTCTCTGCAACGATGCGGCTCAAGGCCCGCACATCACTGACCGTCTTCCCATCAAAGGTAAGGATCAGGTCACCGACCTCAAAATCCGCTTCGCTCGCCGGGCTATCATCTGTGATGCGGGTAATGATCACGCCTTCGTCGCTATCGTGTCCGTAAGCGGCGGCGATATCCTCATCAATGTCCTGAACATTCACGCCGAACCAGCCCCGACGGGCAGAACCGAACTCGATAATCTGGCCGCTGATCTGGCTCGCGAGATTGGCTGGGATCGAGAAACCGAGACCAACAGAGCCGCCCGTCGGCGAGATGATCGCCGTGTTTACTCCAAGAACTTCGCCATTCAGATTAAAGAGTGGGCCGCCGGAATTGCCTCGGTTAATCGCAGCATCCGTCTGGATATAGTCGTCGTAATTGCCAGAGCCGATTTCGCGATTGCGGGCCGACACGATCCCGACTGAGACCGAGCCACCGAACCCAAACGGGTTACCAATCGCCATGACCCAGTCACCAACATCCGCGCCGTCGCTATCGGCCCAATCGACATAGGGGAATGGATCATCCTGTTCGACTTTCAGGACCGCAATGTCAGTCGCCTCATCTGTGCCGATCAGTTCCGCGCGCAGCGTGCGTCCATCAGAGAAAACCGCATTAATCTCATCCGCATTCTCGATGACGTGATTGTTTGTCACGATAAGGCCGTCCGGTGAGATGACAAAGCCCGAGCCGAGTGAGCCTTGCTGGCTGAAGCCATCAGGATCACGTCCAAAGAATTCATTGAACTGTTCGAGAGGGGAACCTTCCGGAAATTCGGGCAGACCCGATGGCGCAACAATCTGCTGGGTCGTGATGTTGACGACGGCGGGCATGAGGCGTTTGGACAATTCTGAAAAGCCGTTAGGCCGCTCAGTTTGATCGATACGATTGACCACATCCGAAAGCGACGCCTGCGCCGCTGATACTGCGGGCAAAGCCAGTGCGGTGGCGAGAGCGATAAAAACGCGGCGCATGTGTATCTCCTGACACGAAAGCGATGTCAGAACTATGGCGCTTCGCGTGAAAGGTGCAAGATTTCGCCTGCTTGGAGAGGCGATTTTGTTCTTGCGTGCTAGCCGAGAGCGGTCTCGTAAATCGCCTCATAGTCGCCTTGGGTCGCTGGGCGCGCATTACCGCGGTGGGCAAGATCAACAAGCGCATTCTCAACGATGCCCGGGCCATCCGACATATCAAGGCCCATCTGGCTGAGGTTTTCTGGCATCCCGATCTTCTGATTCAGCACTTCAATCGCATCGGCAACATTTGCCCCTTCGCTTAGCCCCATTGCAAAACGGATGCGCTCATACTTCTCCGGCGCGGCGACCTCATTGAAGCGCATCAGGTGGGGTAAAAGCACGGCATTCAATGTCCCGTGATGAAGGCGTTTTTCGTGCAGGCGACCCGCCGCATGGCTCAACGCGTGAACCGATCCGAGGCCCTTCACAAAGCCGAGCGCGCCTTCATAGCTCGCCATCATCATGTCCCAGCGGGCATCTTTGTCAGAGCCATCTTCGACCGCGCGTTGCAAAGCGCCTTTACCAATCGCACGGGTCAGGCCCTCCAAGGCGACGCCATCACAGGGTGGATTTTCTGACGGTACCAGAAACGACTCGATACAATGCGTCACCGCATCCATGCCTGTGCCCGCTGTCAGCACGGGCGGCAGGCCGAGCGTCAACTCAGGGTCACAGATCGCGGTGGACGGGATCAGGTTTGGCGAGACGATGGTTTCCTTGAAGCCGTTGTTCAGCGTGTTGATCAGGCCGACGGAGACCTCAGAGCCCGTTCCGGCGGTTGTCGGGATCGCAATCAGGGGCGGGATTTTCCCGATCAGTTTCGCCCCGCCCTGGCGTGCAGCATACTTTTCCAGTGGGCCGCCATGGCTCGCGAGGAGGCCGGCCGCCTTGGCCACATCCATCGGGGACCCACCACCGATCGCGATGAGGCCATCCGCACCGCTCTCAGTATAGATCGCCGCCAGACGGATCGCTTCGTCCTCTGTCGGGTTTGGCTGCGTCTCCGCGAAGACGGCTGCTGGTTCCATGCCCATCACGTCGAGGATTGTATCAAGGAGGCCCGCCGACTTGATCCCCGCATCAGTGACGACAAGTGGTCGCGTCACCCCACTCTGCGCCAACACTTTCGGCAGGCGCTTCACCGCACCATGATCAAAAATACACGTGGTCAGGAAATTCATAACGGGCATGGGTGCGGCCTCCGAGCGATCTTTTTTGTCAACCGACGTCAAAGCGCATGCAGACCGCAGCGGCAAGTGTGACGCTGCGGGAGTGTTGTAAGAGCCTAGTCCTTAGGCCGCCACTCAGGTGGCCCAAACAAGCGCATCCAGACATCCCGACCGGACTTCGAATGGCGCAAATCCTGAAATAGGCCGGGCCATTCTGAAACCCAAACAGATAAGGGATTCACGCTGTCATAGTCCCGCTTTAGCCCATAAATCGGCGTCTCTTCTTCTTTTTGATATGTGCCGAACAAGCGATCCCAAATGATGAGAATACCGCCATAGTTTTTATCGATGTACTTATCGTCGCAGCCGTGATGGACGCGGTGATTAGCAGGCGTGTTCAAAATCTCATCCAGAAAGCCAAGTTTCCCGATCAGTTCTGTATGGATCCAGGTTTGGTAGGCCAGCACGACAATAATGCCCATAAAAACAAGCTCTGGCGGGAAGCCGATGAGAATCAACGGGAAATGCAAGAGCGCTGAGATAAAGCCTTCAAGAGGCCCAAACCGAATACCGACAAGGATATTCATATGCCGGGAGGAATGGTGAACAGCATGTTGCGTCCACAGAAGTCGAATCCGGTGCGCAAATCGATGCTCCCAGTAATAGACAAAATCCGCGGCCAAAATGGCAAGCACCACCGTTGTGACCGTAATCGGCATTGTCCATGTGATGAAGGCCTCAGACACCAAGACGAAGCCAACATAGGCAAAGCCAAGAAGCAATATTTCAACGATCAAATATGGGATTTGTGTCGACGCACTGGCGATCATATCGAGCAGCCCGCGCCCCTTAAGACTACCTGAGAACAGGCCTTTCAGGAGTTCGATGGACAGAATGGCACCGCCGATCAGAAAGAAGGCATCATCAAAATTACTGGCAAATTCGGTGATCTGGTCAGGCGTCATCTCTACGTCCTCTTTGCAGGCGTCGCGCCCAGTCCGGTCGTCAGCGTTTGCCAGGCCAGCGCGACCGCCTGATCCTGCGTGGTTTCTCCGGTCCTCACACTCTCCCATGCCGCGTAGAGGAGGTGATTATAAGCTTGCACAATCCAGGCGGTTGGTACGGCGTCTGCGAAAAGGCCTTCCGCCTTCGCCTCTTCGACGAGATCGAGCGTTTCGCGGTCCAAGCGCTCAAATTCCTGGCTCAGACCATCGGCCTCGTCGAAAGGGACCTGTGCGAGAAAACTGTGGCGATTGCCGAGCGGGATCAAAACACGCATCGAAATCTCTAAGGCTTCAGAATGCGTTTTTGCATCCTTGCAAGCCTCTTCAACCGCGTCATCCATTTCGCTTATCGCAATGCGAGCGAGTTCGTCGAACAGGCTGTCACGACTGGAGAAATAGCGATGCAAAGTGGCGCGACCGACCCCAGCAAGATCAGCCACTTGAGACAGAGAGGCGCTGGCATCTCTGTTAAAGACCGTGAAGGCTGCGTCGATAATCGCGTCGCGGGCGGAGGGGCGTAATGTATTAGGCATGAGACATATATGTCTCATTTGATATGTATATGTCAATAGCTGACGTTTGCGGCATTAAAAAAGCCCCGGCCATGAACCGGGGCTTTTGAGATCAAATTGGGGGAGAGACTACTCTTCCTTTGTTTCTTCTTCAGCTGCTTCAGCCGGAGCCTCTTCGGCAGGCGCTTCTTCAGCTGCGGCTTCAGCTTCTTTTTCAGCCTCTTTCGCGGCTTTTTCAGCGGCCTTGGCTTCCTTGGCGGCTTTTTTCGCTTCAGCTTCGGCTTCCTTACGGGCGGCTTCTTTTTCCGCGCGTTCTGCTATGCGCTCTTTGGCTTTCGTACCCGGCTCGCCCTTTTGTGGGTTATTGCCGTGTTCCCAAGCATAGATCGGCGCTTTTTCGCCCTCAAGCGTCATGTGGCTCAGGAAACGGGCGACGCGGTCAGTTGGCTTTGCGCCTTTCTTGATCCAGCTTGCAGCTTTCTCGCCGTCGATTTTGACACGGTTGTCGCTGTCTTTTGGCTGGCGAGGATCATACGTCCCGATCTTTTCAATGAAGCGACCATCGCGCGGCATGCGCGAGTCAGCCACGACGACGGAATAGAATGGGCGTTTCTTTGACCCGCCTCGGGCGAGTCTGATTTTGAGGGCCATGGGGTTCTCCTAAATAATATGGCTTTTCCTCCCCCGCCTGCGGGGGAGGTGGGCTGCGTCAGCAGCTCGGAGGGGGGAGCGGTTTAAACCGCAGGATTTAGGGCGTGGGGCAACGACCGAGGCCCCCCTCCGCCCTTCGGGCACCTCCCCCCGCTGGCGGGGGGAGGAAAGGCTAACCGGAGTAATCACGTCTGATCCCCCCGGAATTGTTCGTGGTGGCGGATGACCTCGGCCACGATGAAATTCAGAAACTTTTCGGCAAAGGCCGGGTCCAGCCCGCTTTCATCGGCCAGCGCGCGCAGCCGCGCAATTTGGCGCGCTTCGCGGTTTTTATCCGCCGGAGGCATATCGTTTTCAGCCTTCAAGCGGCCAACGGCCTGAGTTACTTTGAAGCGCTCCGCCAGCGTATGCAGCAGGATCGCATCGAGATTATCGATGCTAGCGCGATATTGGGCGAGTTGGTCGAGTGGGGCAGTCATTACTTATATTTCTTTAATATTTTATGGGCGACCGCATCAAAATCAGCGTATGATTCTGAGAAAAGGTCTCCACCGCTGTCAGCCTCTAATCGCAGTTTTCTTGCGGCTGATTCAAAAGTGTTCGCTAGTTCCTCAGAATCGAGTCGAAGGAGCATTTCCATGCGCTTTGTACGATCTAGAACAGCCTCTCTAAGCCGATAAACATCGGCTTGATCGGCCTCTACTTCCTGAGTACTAATCTGATGGAGACTTTTTGTGGAAATTTTAATATCACCGAACGCAGAAAATAAGTTATCAAATTTCTTTCTCTTGCGACCCGACAAATATTGAAACAAGGCCCAAAATCCGGCGATCACGGCTATTGCAAGCGCAAGTCCAAATTCTAATGCGGATAGTACGCCAGCTGAGGCGAGAGCAATCATCACTTCTTCCCCCCAAGACCCGGAATGTTCGGCAAGCCATTCGGCCCGACGCCGCCCATACCACCGGGCATAGCTGCGCCTTTGCCCATCTTCGCGATATCGGTAGGGGAGACGCCCGCTTGACCCATCATATTCATCATGCCGCGCATGCCGCCTTTGGACATTTTCTTCATCATACCGGCCATCTGCTTGTGCATTTTCAGGACTTTGTTGACGTCAGAAACCTCAACGCCAGCACCCGCTGCAATCCGCTTGCGCCGTGAGGCATTGAGCAGCGCTGGTTTGGCGCGCTCTTTCTTGGTCATAGAGGAAATGATCGCGCGCTGGCGGGCGAAGACTTTGTCATCCATGCCGGAGGCATCGAGCGCCTGTTTGGCTTTTTTCGCACCGGGCAGCATACCCATAATGCCGCCAAGGCCGCCCATTTTCTGCATCTGGTCGAGCTGGCCAGCGAGATCATCAAGGTCGAACTGACCCTTGGCCATTTTTTTGGCCATCTTCTCGGCCTTGGCCTGATCCATCTGATCGCCGGCCTTTTCGACCAGCGAAACGATGTCGCCTTGGCCCAGTATCCGACCCGCGAGGCGTTTGGCATCAAAGGCATCCAGCCCGTCTAGCTTCTCGCCCGTGCCGAGGAATTTGATCGGCAGGCCCGTGACCGCGCGCATCGAGAGCGCTGCACCGCCTCGCCCGTCACCATCCATCCGCGTCAGCACGAGACCCGTGAGCGGTAGACGCTCATGGAAGCGCCGCGCGGTTTCCACCGCGTCCTGACCGGTCAGGGAGTCGGCAACCAGAAGCGTCTCATTCGGATTGGCAATCTTGGCGATCTCGCTCGCCTCAGCCATCATCTGTTCGTCAATGCTGGTGCGGCCTGCGGTGTCGAGGAAGAGGACATCATGCCCGCCGAGCTTGGCCGCCTGTAGCGCACGACGCGCAATTTCAGCCGGGCTCTGGTCCTTGATGATCGGCAGGGAGGAGACGCCTTCGCCGACTTGATCGGCCAAAATGGCGAGTTGTTCCATCGCGGCCGGGCGACGTGTGTCGAGGCTGGCGAGCAGGACTTTCTTCTTATCGCGCTTGGCCAGACGCATCGCGATCTTGGCAGTCGTGGTCGTTTTACCGGAGCCCTGAAGGCCCGCCATCATGATCACGGCTGGCGGATTATCAACGCGCAGACCTGTCTCTGCGTTTTCACCGCCGAGCAGATCGATCAGTCCGTCATTGACGATCTTGATGACTTGCTGGCCGGGTTTGACAGAGCGGATAACTTCCTCGCCGACCGCGCGGTCTTTAATGCTGGCGATAAAGTCTTTGACGACGGGTAGCGCGACATCGGCCTCTAACAGCGCAACCCGGATTTCGCGCAGCGCAGCCGTGACGTCTTTCTCGGTCAGCGCGCCGCGCCCGAGTAGTCCGTCAAATACGCCGCCTAAGCGGTCTGTTAGCGCGTCAAACATCGCGTCTCTCCTCAGCTTATCCGATTAACCAATAGATAAGCGCTCTTCATTTCCGAACAAAGCAAAAGCGCCCCACTGAGCGTAACTTCGCCGAGTGGGGGACATCGCCAGCCTCCAAGTGCTGGTAACGTGCGCTCTTTAATTGCGCGGATTTCAGCGGCGTAAAGCACGCTGTGGATCAGAAATCAAGCCGCGTTAAGCGCCAAGCGAAGCGTCTGATACACTTGCGGCATGTTCGGCGCGCGTCAGGACCATCTTCGCCTCATCGCGCAGGAGTGAGAGCATCACAACGTCGACCCATGTGCCATCCGCGAGCTTGGTATGCTGGCGCAGGACGCCCTCACGCACAGCGCCCAAGCGCTCAATGGCTGCGATTGCGCGATCATTACAGGCCTCAACCTGCCACTCGATCCGTTTGGCGCCCCAATCGATTGCGCGCTGTATCATCAACATTTTGACAGCATCAAACACGCCTTTGCCACGCAGATGCTCAGCAAGCCATGTGTATCCCAGCCGCACGCGCCGGTGCAACTTACTCGGGTCCAGAAACGCTGTAACCCCGACAAAGCGGTTTCCATCATTTGGATCCAGAAGTGCCATTGGAACCGCCTCACCAGATGTTCCACTGCGTAATGTATAATCAAAATAGGTATCAAATCCGGCGCCACGCTGGATGGCCGGCATCGACATCCACATATGATCCACCGCACTTGTCGCTCGCAACGCTTCACGATGATCTTCGGTCAAAGGATCAATACAGATCAGATCATTCATCAGGCCGGGGGCATTGAGTTCCATAAGATCAGACTGCCTATTTCATCGCAAACTTCAAGACAAATCTAAAGACGCTGCAATATGTGGCCCCGACCGGACTTCGAGGGGGGAGGGAGGAAACCGGCCGGGGCTGCGCAAATCCAGTGGCGGGGCTTGGGGGGATCAGATGCCACCGGATGCGTCTTGTTTGAGGTAAATTGGCATCCGAATGCGAGGATGCAAGACACATCTGGATGACAAGTTTGTGAGGTCGCTAAATTGATCTTCAATATACAGGACTTAAGTCAGATGACATGCAACTTCCGACGCTCCGACAGCTTGAATTTTTGTGCGCCATTGCCGAACACGGCTCATTCTCAAGAGCCGCTGAAGCGAGCTATGTGACGCAGCCGACGCTGTCGTCCGCGATTAAGGAGCTGGAAGCCTCGCTCGGCGTACAATTGATCGAGCGTGAAACACGCGGCGCGAGGCTGACGCATGCGGGAGAAGCAGCCGTGGAACGTGCGTCCAAGATCCTTTCTGATGCCGCAGATCTTGTCTCAGCTGCACAACAGGCGGGCGCGCCTTTAACTGGTCCATTTCGCCTCGGCGCTATTCCAACGATTGCGCCTTTTCTGTTGCCGCGAAGCCTAAAAGCTCTGCGTGCTGAATTCCCGGAGCTGCAGCTCTATCTGCGCGAGGATTTGACCGAGCGCCTGCTCGATGACTTGCGCGCCCGCAAACTCGATGCAGCCCTGATAGCGGTCCCATGGGAATCCGCTGGCATTGAGACGATGGTTCTGGGTGATGATGAATTTGTCCTCGTTACCCCTAATGATCATAGATTGGCACAGGCAAAAACCGTTCGCCCGACTGATCTGATCAATGAAGAAATCCTACTCCTCGATGACGGCCACTGCCTGCGTGATCATGCCAAGGCGGTTTGTAATCTGCCGAGCGGGCGTGGGTCTGCTGATGTCACAGCGACGAGCCTGCCGACCTTGGTGCACATGGTCGCCGGTGATCTCGGGATTTCATTGCTTCCGAGGTTGGCAACAGATGCGGGCGTCACGCTTGGCGCAGACGTCTCTCTAAGAGCATTTGAGACTCCGATGATCGGACGCCGGATCGGAATCGCCTGGCGTGCAGGCTCACCGCGCGCGGGAGAGGCAAAAATGATTGGCGAAACCGTCCGCGGTGTTCTCTAGTTTGACTTAAAGCTCGTCCGCGCCGCCAGAATTGCGCCGCCGACGGATCAACCATGTCACGCCGCGCAAATCAGACAGAGCCGCCCACAGCCGACCGAAATTCGTGTACTTGGATTGGCCTGCCCCGCGCTCACGGTGATTTACATCGATGAATTCAACGCTGTAGCCCTCAGCGGTCATCAGTGCAGGCATGTAGCGGTGCATGTGATCGAAGTAAGGAAGCGACAGAAACGCAT
>JBCBCO010000044.1:0-15027 GCA_038630445.1 Pseudomonadota bacterium
CATTCGCGGCATCGTCGATGAGTCCGGTGCGAAAGTGAACATTGACGATGACGGCACAGTTCAGGTCTCCGCGACCGACCGCGCCAGCATCGATGTTGCGCTCAAGATGATCAAAGAGATTGTTGCCGAACCGGAAGTCGGCGAAATCTACGAAGGTAAGGTCGTTGCGATCAAAGACTTCGGTGCGTTCGTGAACTTCTTCGGCCCGAAAGACGGCCTCGTCCACGTCAGCCAAATGGCCAATGAGCGCGTTGGCCACCCAAAAGACGTCGTTTCTGAAGGTCAGAAAGTCTATGTGAAGCTGATGGGCTTCGATGATCGTGGCAAAGTTCGCCTGTCGATGAAAAACATCGATCAGGAGAGCGGAAAAGAGGTCGCTCAAGAAGAGGAATAGACCTCCGCCTCCCAAACGAAATACAGAAAGGCCGCTCTCACCAGAGAACGGCCTTTTTCATTTCTTGGCAATTTTTAGTTTTTTTGACGGCTGTCGCCATTGCTGCTCGCGACTTAAAATGGCCCTTAGTTTCCCGTCGGTCGATCTGAACCTATGTCTTTAGTCGCCCAAGTCGAACCCTGAAGGGAAACTTCGAAGATCAGGGCTGCATATGGGCAGGAACGTGTGCCCTGATCCATCTGTCTACCTTGTCAAAGTCGCTATCTGTCATGAGCATTGGACTAATCTGAGAGGAGTGAAGCTTATGCCGTTTCGCCTCATAAAAAGTTATCGCGCGTTCGGCAAATTCAACTCTTTTGAAGTCATCCCAACGGTACAAAACTGGTTGTTCATCTCTATACCAGCCCTCGGGCGTAAACCTAAATACCAAAAGCCCATTTTGAACGTCCCTCAACATGGAATTCCTAGACCAGTAACTTATTACGCCCAAGAATAAAAAAATGCCCGCAAGTACAAAAAATGGAATAGACGATATATTCGTGAAGAAATTTACCGCCAATATCGCTATGCAGATGAAGGCATACAAAAGTGCTGACCGATCCATTTGCCGCTTATAGCGTGACGCAACGTCATAATTAGCATAGATCAACAATTGGCGGCTCATATATGTAATATAGGCAGCGCGCTTTACCGCTAAAAGTCCTTCTAGCTCGAAATGACCGACGAAACTCCATTCCAAAGCCCACTTAGTCTCCAGGAAAAAACTTAAGCCCAGGGTCTTAAAATCTCTCCACAACGGACTCTGACCGGATTTAGCCAAATGACCGCTTTTGGCGATAGCCCGTCAGTCTTGGTCAAGAGACGAAGTCAAAAAATTCCCCAAAATCGCCGTTTATTAGCCCGACCTTAAGCCAAACCTGTCATTTTGATTGAAATGATCGTTTGTCACGATCCACCCGCTCCCCCTCCCAACCGCCCCAGCCTATGGGGACCATTGGGGCGGTTGGGAGGGGGAGCGGGCGGATCTGATACAAAAAATGTTCGGAGATAGGGTCATGGCAACAAAAACTGCAGAATTTGAAGCCGCGCAAATGCGTGAAATCTCCGACCCGGTCTGGCGGATCGTGACAGGATTTACCGCATTCGCCATCGGTGTTTTCGTTTGTGGCAGCGTCGGATCCTATGATGTGGCTGACCCGAGCTGGAACGCCGCCACAGATCAAAAAATCCAAAATCTCTTCGGCGCAAGCGGGGCTGTCTTTGCAGACCTGACCCGCCAAATGCTCGGATGGTCCGCTTGGATTGCAGGGTTTTCCCTCATGCTCGGTGGAGCCATGCGCGCAGTGCTCATCGGCCAACCGCGCATCTATCGCTGGATGCTCGGCGCGCTGGCCGTCCCATTTTCAGCCGCCAGTTTTGCCTCATGGCCGGTTCCGGCTTCCTGGCCCCTTCGCTCCGGCCTGGGCGGTATGATCGGTGACGGGCTGCATGATCTGGCTGTGATGCCGTTCAAGGCGCTGCTGCTCCCTGTTCCAAACCTCCTGTCAGGTCTCGTCCTCGGTGGTTTTGCACTCTTTCTTGCCTTTAAAGCCCTCGGCTTCCGCCGCACGGACGCCCGCCTCCTACAGGTCGCCGCCGCACACTCCGGGGCAAAAGCGGCACGCCGCGCCAAAGGCCTGTCCGGCTGGCTGAAAGGCATGATGGGTCGCGGACCCGCCCTCAACAATGAAGACGCCAATGGCCTGCGCCCATCCGATTTCCTGCATAATCGCGGCGAAATCGACGACGCCACAATCATCGAGCGCCCAACCAAGCCCGATCCGTATGCGGATGAGACCGAAGACGACATCCCTCCGGTCAAACCGAAGTCCAAAATCAATCCACCAAAGCCCCAAACGCCACCCCGTCCTGCCGTCAGACGCAACCGCCGCTCCAAGCGCAGCAAGCTTCCACCTATTGATATCCTGCAACTCCCACCGGAACGCCGCGGCGATATTGATGAAGACGCCCTGCTCGCCAAAGCCAATCGCCTCGCCGAAGTCCTGCGCGAATTTGGTGTCCGCGGCCGCATCCGCGAGGTCCGCCCCGGCCCTGTCGTGACCCTGTTTGAGCTCGAACCCGCCGCAGGCGTGAAATCTGCCCGCGTGATCTCCCTCGCAGACGATGTCGCCCGTTCCATGAGTGCGGTTTCAGCCCGTATCGCTGTCGTCCCCGGCAAAAACGCCATTGGGATCGAGCTTCCAAATGAAGAGCGCCAGACCGTCTACCTCCGCTCTCTGCTCGATCATGACGCCTACACCAAGACCAAGGCCGCGCTCCCAATGGCGCTTGGTGAAGACATTGGCGGCACACCCACAGTTGTCGAACTCGCCAAGATGCCTCACCTCCTGATCGCGGGAACGACAGGCTCCGGTAAGTCGGTCGGCGTCAACGCGATGATCCTGTCGCTGATCTATAAGCTGCCTCCTGAAGAGTGCCGCTTCATCTTCATCGACCCAAAAATGCTGGAACTCAGCATCTATGAAGGTATCCCGCACCTGCTCAGCCCGGTTGTGACCGACCCGAAAAAGGCCGTCCTTGCCCTGCAATGGGCCGTGCGCGAAATGGAAATGCGCTACGAGTTGATGTCCAAAGCGGGCGTGCGAAACCTCGCCGGCTTCAACAAAAAGGCCGCCGATTTCCGTAAAAAAGGCGAGCACCTGACCCGCAAAGTCCAGACCGGCTTCGATGATCGCGGCAAGCCGATCCATGAAACAGAAATCCTGCCCCTCGATCACATTCCAAACCTCGTCATCGTCATCGACGAGATGGCCGACCTGATGATGGTCGCGGGCAAAGAGATCGAAGGCTGCGTCCAGCGTCTTGCTCAAATGGCCCGAGCCGCAGGCATTCACCTGATCACAGCCACACAGCGTCCATCTGTCGACGTTATCACAGGTACGATCAAAGCCAACTTCCCGACCCGTATCTCTTACATGGTCACCACAAAAATCGACTCACGCACGATCCTTGGTGAACAAGGCGCAGAACAGCTCCTCGGCATGGGTGACCTGCTTTATCAGGCCGCCGGGGTCAAAACCAAACGCTGCCACGGCCCGTTTGTGTCTGATGAAGAGGTCCAAGCCGTCGTCGACTGGTTGAAAGAAAATGGCGGCGAGCCGGACTACAACCCAGACGTTCTTGAAGAACCCGAAGAAGGCACCGGCAGCGCCATCATGGACGCCATGCTCGGTACCTCAACCGGCGACAAGGAAGAGGACCTCTATGCCCAAGCGATGGCCATCGTCATCGGTGACAAGCGCGCCTCAACCAGCTACCTGCAGCGCCGTCTGAAGATCGGTTATAATAAAGCTGCGACCCTGATTGAACGCCTCGAAGAAGACGGCATCATCTCAGCGCCCAACCATGCTGGAAAGCGCAACATCCTCAAAAAAGACTTGGATGATGACGACGATAAGAAGGACTAAACGTCCTTAGGCGGCTTGAGCTTCCGCTTCGTCTTGTGCGTGGTGACTTTCTCACCCTCTTGGGTTTGACCGCGCATATAGTGGCGCTGCCAGCCCGCCTTGATGGCCTCTTCGTCCATGGATTCCAGCTTGGCGTTGAACTTCCCGCGGCTCTGCGCCCAATTGTGATAATCCTTCATCAGTTCAGGGTTTGACCGCAAAGCCTTGCGCTCAGGCTCAATACCCTCAATCTTATGATGCTCAATCGGAACGATGAAACAGAACGGCTCACCCTTTTCGAAGGTGACTTCGCCGGGCCGCGTCATCTGCCAGTTCATCGTAAATGGAAACGGCAGCCAGTCGGTTTCAATCAGCCCCGTCAGCGGCGCGATCCCGTCTTTAACAAAGTTCGGCGCACCCATCGCGATGAGGCCCCAACCGGGCTGTGTCCGGAACAGGTGCCCGGTATGAAACGTCACAATCCCACGTGTGAAGTGGCTATCCGCAAAGCTCGAAACCGCATCCGGGCGCTCGCGTGAGAACAGGGCCAAATCCTCTTTACGCGGCCCACCATTCCAGACCAGCTTAATGTCGAAAGGGCAGAGAATTTCCCATCCCGTAGAATTCGCCATTGTAAGAGGCAGACAGCGATATGGAAACCGCTGCGGATGGGCATTCATCCATTCGCGGTCACGTCGCCCGGGGCGAATCTCCGGTGCGATATCGTAGATTTTATAGCATTCCAGTTCCATATCCGACCCGCTGCATCTTGATCTTTTACTGGATTCCTGCCCCAACACGGCCATGCCTGCAAGTCCATCTGATCTCTTTGCCTATCTCGATGCGCTCGGCATCGCGCATAAGACCCACGAACATGCCGCCACATTCACCGTCGAGGAAGGCCGGCACCTGAAAGCATCCATGCCAGGCGGACATTCAAAAAATCTGTTTATGAAGGACAAGGACGGCACCATCGTCCTGATCAGCGCGTGGGCCGATAGTCGGCTGAAACTCAACCAGCTTCACAAGCTCATCGGCACGCGGCGCCTCTCTTTCGCCAATGCGGACCTCATGCAGGAATTGCTCGGCGTATCCCCCGGCTCTGTAACCGCATTCGGGCTCATAAATGACCCGGACGAAAAAGTCCGCTTCATCGTCGATGCCGCGCTCATGGCGTTCGACATAGTCAACTTCCACCCGCTGACAAACACTGCCACCACAGCGATTTCGAGCGCTGATCTTCGCAAGTTCGTAGAGGCCACCGGCCACACACTGACCGAAGTCGATTTCACCGCGCTTTAGGCAAACAAAAAGGGCGACCACGCGGGCCGCCCTCTCCAATTCAGGTCCTGTTCGGCTTAGTTGCCGCCGCCACCAAACCGCTTGGTCACACTGATCTTGAATGTGCGTCCAAATGGGTTGTGCGTGTACGGGTCATAGTTCAGGTCGAAGGCCGCAAATGGCGGGTCTTCATCCGTCACGTTGACCACGGACAGACCGAGATCGAGATCCCATTCTGACTGCCACGTGTAGAACAGATCGACTGTCGTCTGGCTATCGATCTCATCACCACCCGGCGCGAGTTCACCGCGTTCATCCTCATAGGAATCAATGTGGCGAAGCACACCGCGAAGGTTGTGATCTCCAAGCTCATAGTTCGCTGAGAAATTCGCCTTCCACTGTGGAAGCGAGCGAGAGAAGTTCGACCGGTTGAACTGGCCGACACGGTCACCGCCCGCAATCAAGACACCCTCAACTTCGAAGTCATCGACATCGTATTCGAAGATGTAAGTCGTATCGAGCGCGAGCTCAAAGTCACCGGGACCAACATCTTCCCAAAGATTTGCGACACGAACATCGACACCGGACGTCTGGATGTCCGGGCCGTTCACGATGTTCGTTTGAATACGTGAGATCGATGACGCAGCAGGTGCCCCGTCGAATGAAATTCGATCAAGGATGCCGCCACTCGTCTGCCCCGCACCAAGCGCAGCAACAGCCGCGTTCACAATTGAATTTTGGTCTTCAACGATGATTGGGTCAGAGAAGTCGAAATTGTAGTAATCAACGGATGCGTTGAAATTACCATTTTGGAACAGACCACCGAGGTTGAAGCTGAACGCACTTTCCGGGCTCAGGTCAGGGTTACCAACCTGATCAACGGCCTTGAAGGCACCTGTCGGCGCGATGAACTGAAGCGTTGTGACCTGGCCGCCAAGCTGGTTCAGAGTTGGCCCGCGGAACGATGTTTGCGCCGATCCACGGAAAGCAAAGACATCATTGACTTGCCATTTTGCAGCAACTTTGGGGTCAAACGTCGAGCCTACGCTACCGCCATAATCTTCATAACGCACCGCGACCTGCATATCGAGATTGTCATAAAGCGGAACCTGAAGCTCACCAAAGAGGGCATAGATGGTCTGTTCCTCATCCGCAGGCGTCTGCCCAGCCAGGAAGCTGAACGGGCCGGTTCCGCCTGTACCAGGCGTTACAGTCAGATCTGCAAATTCATTCAACGTTCTTTCGAACGTCTCACGACGCACCTGGACGCCTGCCGCAAAGCCGACATCCCCACCTGCTGCCTGGATGCCGCTTGTCCCATTGACGACGCCGTCAAAGACCAGAAGGCTCGTGGTAACCTCATCCGCGTTTGGACCGGTCAGCCAATCAGCCAGAGTCTCAGAGTTTGCCAAACTTGCATCAAATTGAGGGTTGGGCGTGCCCGTAATGGCACTTGCTGCAACCGCATTTGAGAACGGGTTGTAGTATTCACATCCGCCTTGCCCGGCAACGGCACCTGTTGGGATCGCACCCGTCACTGGGTCAGAGCAGACACCGAAACCGTTCAGAGCGTTCGCAAAGCCAAGCGTGAAGCTGTCATTTGTAGACCGCTCACCGTCTGTCTGAGAGTAGGTCAGGCCAACATCCCAGCCCAATCCGCTGGAAAATTCACCTGTAAGGTCACCCGCGAGTCTGAAGTGATCATAGGTCCGGTTGCCTTCCTGCGCGCCGCCAGTTCCGGGGAAACCGCCAAAGCCGAAGCTACGACCGAAGAAGACGAGTGGCGTTACACCAAGACCGCCTGTTCCGGTGGCTGGATCATACGGATCTGGTGCACCACCTGTGAGAAGCGGTGAAAAGTCCGTGTATGTTGCCGCCGCCCAGGCTGGGTTATCAGCGATGTACTGCAAGAGACCGGGATGATTGGCCGGGACAACATTCCCGAACAGGGCTTGCGGTGGGTAAGACGGCGATGTCTTCCACTCCGGCACGTCGGTATGTCCATACAAGAACTCAAGGTGAAGATCGACGCCATTGCCGAGATCACGGTTAAACTCAGAGAAAATCTGGTACCGTTCTTCTTCCTCAACCAGATTATCGAATTGTGTAAACTGGAAACGGCAGAGCACACCGGCGTCAATACCGCCCAGAAGGCCGCACTGATCATCTGAGTTTGCAAATGCAAGCGGGGTTCCCGCTGCTGCAGACCCTGGCGCAATATTGCTTAGCGCAACAAACGAGCCCGGATTACCAATCGTAGACCAGCCACCAACCGGATTATCTGCAAATGACAGAATGGCCCAATCTTTCTCTAGCAGAGGCACTTCCTCACGCTTCTGATAACCAACGGACGTGACCCAGTTCCAGCCATCGCCTTGGAGACCATAAGCCGCGCTGATATCGAATTCACCGTCCGTACCTTCATACGTCGTGTAGTTGCCGCCAATCTCAAACCCGTCGAGATCATCGCGCGTAATGAAGTTTACAACACCCGCAATCGCATCAGAACCGTAAAGAGCCGCGGCGCCGTCCTTCAGGACTTCAACACGGCTGATTGCAGCGCTTGGGATCATATTCGTGTCAACGAAAAGCTGCGCCTGCTCACCAATCGCGTAAGGCGCAAAAGTCGTGCGACGACCGTTGGTCAGAACCAATGTCCGCGCTGGCCCAAGACCACGTAGGTTGACGTTGGACGTGCCTTCCAGGCCGTTCGAGGCAAACTGGTTTGTTTGACCGTCAACGCCTGATGATACACCCAAATTCCGGATCAATTCGGTAATACTCGGATTACCTTCCAGCTTGAGATCCTGCGCCGTCAAAACATCAACCGGCAGCGCCGCGTCTTCCGGCGTTCCCGCAATGAAGGATCCTGTCACCGTGATCACGTCCTGGCGCGCTTCAGCTTCCTCAGCGCCCTCCTGAGCAACCGCCGGGCTGACCATAAGAGCCGCCAAAGAGACACATCCCCAGAATTGGGTTGTTCGTTTCATAGCATTTCCTCCTCTGACTGCCTTCTCGCCGACACGTGCCGATCCGGGCGTCAGAATTTTTGTTAGAATTGCAGCCTAGGCAGCATTTTTTTGTCTGAAAAGCAGAAAATCGCTTGCTGCGGCGCACAAAATGACCTGTCAGCGATGTCAGTGTGGCAAAAATGTCAAAACTCTATACCGATCAACACATAGCGGTCTTTGTCCGGTTCACCCATTTTCGAACCGCTCTAAACGCGTCGGCATAATAACGAGCGCGAGCTAATCGTGCCTCCTCCTAACCTAATCCAATTCAGCTTTTAGGGAGCGAAACTTGACGCTTAAACCCCTCATCCTGTCTGGCGCTTCAACCGCCATTCTGATCTCTGCAGGCCTGGCTCATGCACAGGAAACCGAGCGCGAAAGTGCTGTCGAACGCGTGCTTGGGACTGTGACCGTCACAGCCACCAAGAAAGTCGACGTCGAAGATGTGCAAAACGTCCCTGTCTCCGTGACAGCCTTCAATGAAGATACGCTCGACGCGCTAAAAGTGCGCGATCTGCAAAGCCTGTCTTTCTCAACCCCTAACGTTACCCTTGATGATATCGGCACCTCACGCGGCACAGCCAACTTCCAGATTCGCGGTCTCGGCGTGAACTCTTCTATCCCGTCGATTGACCCAACCGTAGGTGTCTTTGTCGATGGCGTCTATTTCGGCGTAAACAATGGTGTCGTCTTCGATCTGTTTGACCTCGACAGTGTTGAGATCCTGCGTGGACCACAAGGCCTCCTGTTCGGACGAAACACGACCGGCGGCGCAATCGTCGTCAATACAGGCAACCCAACAGACGAATTCGAATACAAGCTCCGCCTTGCCGCAGAAGGCCCTTGGGCTGACGATGATCGCGGCGGCACAAACACATATGTCCAAGGCGTCGTCTCCGGCCCACTGGTTGAAGGCGTGCTGAACGGTAAGATCGGCGCATACTTTAACAATGATGACGGTTACTTCCAAAACCTCGCCAATGGTGAAAATCATGGCGCAGCCGAAACCACGATCATTCGCGGAGCCCTGGAATGGTTCGCAACACCGGATCTGACCTTCCTCGGAAAACTTGAGCATAGCGAAACCGACGCCGACGGCCCAAGCGCACAGAACCGTGGCATCTATGACCGCAACAGCTTTGACTTCGCGATCGACAATGAAGGCTTCATCGAAAACGAGGTCCTGTTCGGCTCATTGCGCACCGATCTCGATGTCGATTTCGGCAATGGCACAATCACCAACATTTTCGGTTATCGCTCTTATGAAGCGATCACGGACGGTGATATCGATGCGACACCGCTCTTCATTTTCGACTCCCAAACAGAAATTGAACAAGAGCAAATTTCGAACGAGCTACGCTATAACGGTCAGTTCGGAGCCGCAAACGTCACGACCGGCCTTTTCTACTTCGATCAAGAAATTCTCTACACCGAAAACCGTCTCCTGCCATCGGTCACCGATGCAGCTGGAAATCTTCAACCCTTCTGGGGTGGCGGTGCTCAGGACCACACGGTTTTTGGTCTGTTTGGACAGGTCGATTATGATGTGAATGAGAATCTGACCCTGATTGCGGGCCTGCGTTACTCAAGTGAGGAAAAAGACGTTGGCATCACGTATGTCAGACCGCGCGCAACCTGTTCAGTCATTGCTGGAACCTGTCCGACCTCAGGCATAAACCCAATCACAGGCGAAAATAACGGCTTCACTGACAGCGAAGACTGGTCAAACTGGACACCAAAAGTCGGGTTCCAATACTTTGCCAATGACATGACGCAAATTTACGGCAATTACACCAAAGGTTTCCGTTCTGGTGGCTATAATTTCCGCATCACAGCGCCTGCCGCTTTTGAGGCCATTGCAGCCGCCAACGGGTCCTTTGCGTTTGACGAAGAAGAAGTCGACAGCTTCGAAATCGGCGTCAAAACCGAAACTGAAGATGGTCGCGGCCAACTGAACGCGGTTGCCTTCTACACAAACATCCAGAACATGCAGCGTGAGGTCAACGAGGCCTCAAGTGCCGGTGTGGCCCAGACGATCCTGAACACAGCTGACGCTGAAATCTCAGGCGTTGAGCTGGAAGGCCGTTATGCCTTCACAGATAATCTCCTCGTCACCGCCAATCTCGGCCTGATCGACGCGGAATATCAGGATGTCTTCTTTGATATCTCAGGCGATGGCACAATTGACGCGACTGATCTCGGTCTCTCGCTTCCACGTGTGCCAGAGATGACCTTCGGAATCGGCGCGTTGTATGATGCC
Source organism: Pseudomonadota bacterium (assembly GCA_038630445.1). Lineage (GTDB taxonomy): Bacteria > Pseudomonadota > Alphaproteobacteria > Caulobacterales > Hyphomonadaceae > Henriciella. Next base: position 10,393 of record JBCBCO010000044.1, read on the forward strand.
GATCTCGGCGCCAACGGCTCACTCGTGACCCGTGTGAACTATCAAAATCGCGATGAGACCGCTTATACGGACAATAATTTCGGCTTCATCAATGAAGCGGAAATGGTTGATGCGGATCTGACATGGAACACACCGGTCGAAGGCGTCTCCATCTCGCTTTATGGTCGTAATCTGCTCGACGAAGTTCAGGCTGGTGGCGACACCCAACTACCATTTGGCGGCAGTGTGGCTGCTGCTGCGCCGGGCGGAGTAAACCGCTCAAATGGCGTAAACGCGCCCTTTGATCCCAATCCAGCGGCGGGCACGTTCTCTCCGCTTAAGAAAGGCCGCGTTATTGGTCTGGAACTGACGCTTAAACGCTAAGTCAAACGCAAACAGACAAAGTAAAAACGGCCCCTGCTTCTGCGGGGGCCGTTTCATTTTCATGTCCCTTATCTGTCGGCAATCCGACCTCTGGAAAGGGGATGAAACAGAAGCCGGGGTGTGTCACTCAAACAGATAGGTTTAGGGACACGACCGTTCAGCAAATCAAAGTCAGTGGGGTTTCGTCAGGGCCCGCCCTCTCCCCCACCCAACCACCCCAATTGTCCCGATAGGCTGGGGTGGTTGGGTGGGGGAGAGGGTGGATCATGACATCACCAAATGAACTTATTTGCCGGTTCCGCTTAGCGGTGTTTCATCCTCGAGAGGGGCACCTTTGAATGTACCATCCTTGGCCCAGTCACTGGCGCGTCGGCGGGGAACAATAGCGTCCTTACCCGGAGCTTGCGCTTTGCGACGCTCAACCTTGGTCGCCGTTTCTTCCAGGCGATCGAGCGTCTGCTCAATCTCAGGTGTTTTTGCAGCCGGTTCTTCCCGGATAACTTCAACAACGCGCTGCGCCTTGCGCACAGAGCTATTGAAGAACAAATCCCAGTACTTCGAGAAGACGGTCTGACGGCCTTGCAGCGTGCGCAGCTGCTTGACTTCACTGTTGGACGTCAACTTCGCACCTTCAATTTTCACGCGCGCCTCATTCTTCACATATTGAACGTAACCATTATAGCGACGCGCAGAAGCCTTGTTCATTTCGAACTGGATTTCACCAACGCCTTCGCGTTTGCCGTCGGCACCGTCAGACAGTGAGTTACGATACTTGTACGTCATGAATGGCCAGTCGAGCTTCGAAAACTCGATCAGCGTGTTGCTCTCGATTTCAAGATTTTCATTCAGGGAATATCCGGAAAATATAAAGCCCTTACCCTGTGGCTGAATATCAATCACGGACAAACGCTCGTGCGCGTCGCCTTTTTCTGATTGCAACCAGGTGCCTTCGAAATAGTACTTGCCCAAGATCAGACGACGTACAGCGTTAAACTTGAACAGGGCTGGAAAAATGGCCTCTGTCATCGCGAGCCAAAACACGACCATGACAGTGACTATGGTCGCCAGTGTGGCAATCGCCGCCGTTCCACCGCCAGCCGCAACGCCCGACGCCGCTTCGATGATTGTTGACCCAAAGACCGCGAGGCCTGTTAAAATGAGGGCGGCCGAAACTGTGTTCGATACCAGCCCAAAACGTGCATACGGGTTCATGACCCATCTCCTTTCAGCTCATTCTTATGTTTGGAAACGCCCGGGGCTTCTGCGCCCGTCCGCGAGCCGAGGAATATGGTAAACAAGGTCTTAACGCCATAACCAAAGGGTTAACAAAAGCGCTGTTTTTATTAACCTTTTACGCGAACCTGTAGTAATTATGGGGCTTTGAAATCACCCTGAAAATCCGATATTTTCATTGTATTAACCAGTTGTTCCTGTGGTGTTCGCACTCAAACCCTGCGCCCGCGACGCTGCACCGCAGCATTTCTCCGTGACAGAAATGCATGGCTGCCATACATACAGTCAGGAATGAGACGAGGAGAAACGCCATGGACGGTATGAGTGCCCTGAAAGAGAGCAAAGTCCTGCCCGGATTAATGGAGACTTTAAGCGAGGCGGTCACCGCTCTGGACGCCTTCAAAGCGACCACTGAGGCTCGTCTGACCGAAACCCTCGCCCCCAATGGCAAGATTGATCGCGCGGCGTTTACCGCGAACCAACACGCCGCCCACGGCTTCGCCTGGATCGTGACCTATGTCGAAACCCTGCGCGAAACGGCTAACTGGGCCGCACGCCTCGAAGCTGAAGGCAAGCTCGGCGACATTGACGCCCTGCTCGCGCAAATCCTGTTCTCTGAATATTGCGCCCAACTCCTCGGCGGCGTTCCGATGAACCAAGGCGAGACCGTCCGCCCACTGGACCTCGGTCTGACCGCAGACGACCTCGCCCCACTCCACACACCAGCCATCCAGCGCCTTATCGCTGAGGGCAAAACCCAAGATGTCATGGCCGCGGCAGCTGAATTCCTGCCCGATAGCCTTAGCCGCGCCACCGTTGAGAATACCGGCGAAGACGAAACCATGGCGATGATCCGCGAGCAATTCCGCCGCTACGCCGAAGACAAGATCCTGCCCCACGCCCACGAATGGCATCTGAAAAACGACTACATCCCGATGGAGGTCGTCAACGAGATGGCCGAGCTCGGCGTCTTCGGCCTGACCATTCCGGAAGAATATGGCGGTCTCGGCATGGAAAAAACCGCCATGTGTATCGTCTCCGAAGAGCTCTCACGCGGCTATATCGGCACAGGCTCGCTCGGCACCCGCTCCGAAATCGCCGCAGAACTTATCCTCATCGGCGGAACGGAAGATCAAAAACAGCGCTTCCTGCCCGGTATTTCAAGCGGCGAAATCCTGCCGACAGCGGTCTTCACAGAGCCAAACACAGGCTCCGACCTCGGCAGCCTGCGCACCCGCGCGGTCCAGGATGGCGACACGTATAAGATCACTGGTAATAAGACGTGGATCACCCACCCGGTTCGCGCCGATCTGATGACGGTTCTCGCCCGCACCAATCCGGACACCAATAATTTCTCCGGCCTCTCCATGTTCCTGGCTGAAAAACCTCGCGGCAGTGACGAGCATCCGTTCCCTGCAGACGGCATGACCGGCGGTGAGATCGAAGTCCTCGGCTATCGCGGCATGAAAGAGTACGAAATCGGCTTTGATGAGTTCGAAGTCCCCGCCGCCAACCTGCTCGGCGAAACAGAGGGCCTCGGCTTCAAACACTTGATGGCCACTTTTGAAAGCGCGCGCATCCAGACCGCCGCCCGCGCCGTCGGTGTTGCACAAAACGCGCTGGAACTGGGCCTGCGGTACAGCCTCGACCGCAGCCAGTTCGGACAACCGATCTTCAATTTCCCACGCGTCTCAAACAAGCTCGTCATGATGGCCGCAGAACTGGTTGGCATCCGCCAGCTCACCTATTTCTCTGCCCGCCAGAAAGATCAGGACAAACGCTGCGACTTGGAAGCCGGCATGGCCAAACTGCTGGCTGCCCGCGCCGCATGGGCGGCGGCTGACAACGCGCTCCAGATTCACGGCGGCAACGGCTTCGCGCTGGAATATCCGATCTCCCGCGTCCTGCAGGACGCCCGCATCCTCAACATTTTCGAGGGCGCCGGCGAAGTGCAAGCCATGGTCATCGCACGGCGGGTCCTCAGCGCAGGGAACTAGTCTTGAAACGGACATGGGCGATCAATATGGCGCGCTATAATGCGTGGCAGAACCGATCGCTCTACACGGCTGCCGACACACTCAGCGACGAGGTCCGCCGCACCGATAAAGGCGCGTTCTTCGGCGGCATTCACAACACGCTCGCCCACATACTCTGGGCCGACCGCGTTTGGATGCACCGCTTCAACCAGACCCTACCCGTCTCCCCAACGACAGATCAAGGCCAAAGCGCCGACTATGCCGATTGGCAAAAGTTGAAAGACGACCGCGTTGCCTTCGACAAAACGATCCAAAACTGGGCAAACACCCTAAGCGAAGACTGGCTGAACAGCGATTTCACATGGTCAAACATCGCCGGAACCCGCACAGCGACCCGCCCGGCCTGGCAACTCGTCACCCACCTCTTCAACCACCAAACTCACCATAGAGGCCAAGCCCACGCCCTCCTAACCGCGGCAGGCGCAGAGCCGGAGGATACGGACTTCTTTTTGATGGAGATGGTTTGAGGTAACCTGGCGAACAGCGTTCGCCAGGTTTTAGTTCGACAGATATGTCGAACATACATCAGACACTCTCCCTTACGCTCTCCACGGCAGCGCTCGCGCTAACCTTAGAGCGCTGCCCTCGGACTTGATCCGAGGGTCCATCTCTGAACCCCTCCACGAATACGACAGGCCCAGAGATGGATATCTGCCTCCGCAGGTATCGCCGGAGGAGAGAGTGTACTGAATCCTCAAAACCGCCACTACCGTGGCCTTCTCCGTCTTCATTTGATCCCCCGGATCAAATGATCGCGGGGCGACCGCCTCCGAAGTCTATCCCCTACCCAGACCCCCACCATCATTGAGAGTCCAAAAACTTATCCCCACCCTCAAAACCTAGCGTATACTCAAATCCATCTCCCCTCTGAAAAGGGCCTTTCTAGAGCGGCTGGAAACGAGGTGGAGAGCGGCGGTCTATGGCTGCAGATGGGGACACCGAAACCCCATCACAGCGGTCACAGTCGGGCAGAGCAATGGGATACCGGTCGCCAATGCGGCAC
>JBCBCO010000045.1:0-15007 GCA_038630445.1 Pseudomonadota bacterium
AGACGCTGATTTAGAAAGCCCAAGGCATGAATTACGATGTCCACAGAAGATACCTCTACAGAGGCCGAGAAAGCCCCCGTTGTGACACTCTCCTGGCCTGCGATTTCGTTTGTCGTGCCAGCCTCGTAAACCCGAACTTCTGTTCCTGTCTCAATGCCGGTGAGGGTCAACACCGCCGGATTAATCACCGCGACTGCGCCTCCATAAGGAGCCGAGCATATCGCCTCATCTGCGTTCGATCCGTTGCGATTTGTGATCGTCAGAGTCGAACCGTTTGTTCCCATCCAGAGCACGTGTAGGCTTGTTCGCGCGCCAAACGTGATCCCGTCAAAGCTGAGAGCCAAGTCACTGGCGCCAGTTGGCTTGTTGACCCTTATAGCAAGGGGCACATCCGCGTAATCAGCGCCCGTGAGAGCATCAATCGCGGTCTGCATCGCTGCTGGCGTGTCCGACAAGATCTCTACGACTTCGACAGCGCCTTTCTCAAAGAGCTCACGCCGGATATCAGAAGACGGCGGTGGATTGTTCCCCGTACTGCTCCAAGACCCCCAGTCGTTGTACCGGGAGCCGCTGAAAGACGGATATTGAATGTCCGTGCCGCCAGTATCGAGGCTACCATCTGGCTGGCCATAGGCAAAATCGCCGGAGTGCGTGGCCTGCGCCAAAGACGTGGGCGTACCGTCCGTGCCGCTCTGCAAAACCCCATCTATGAAGCAAAAACACCCGTTGTCGTCAGCGGTGCCGCCAAACAGAAGGCCGATGTGATAGGCTCTGTTCGGAGAAAGCAAAAAGTCCGAGAAGGCCTGGATTTTAAATCCGTTTGAGCTGTCGGCCACGTTGCACAGAAGTTTGCCGCCGAAGCCGATAACCATATAGATATTGTTGACGTTTCCACCTTCTTCCCAGATGCCTTTAGGGTCGAGCGGAACCGACGGAAATCTGAACCAGCCACCGATAAACCGTCGCCGATGCGTATTTGTGACGTTGGTGAATGGACTATCCACCATCTCAATTCGAGAAGAGTTTCCCGTCACTCCCCAGGAGTGCGTGCGCCCTCTCGAAAGCGGCTCCAAGAAAAAGCCCTGGGTGCCCGACGAATTTTGACCGTTTGCCGATAGTCCGCCGATCTCGTCGGCATATGTGTTGTCGAATGTGTGATAATGATCAGGCTGATTGAGAAGGCCTAGAATCACATCGGTGTAAGACGGCACGCCTTTTGTGGCCTGCCAAGACGACGTGCCGCCGTCTGAATTTTGCACGATGATGTAAACCCGACCATCGCTCAGGCCGGTGAGTTCTACATCAAACTGAATGGCGGTATCGGACCAAGTATCAATAGGCTGCAGCACGTTTGTGCCGGTGTTTATCAGCGGGGTGTCCGAAACATATACCGCCCCTGAGCCCTGAACCGCTTTGAAGTTTGACCCGCTGATGGTCAGATCGGTGTCGCCAAGATCCATCTGCGTGGGCGCGCTCGTTATCTGAACCGGGGCAACGCCCTGAACCCCGGATAGGTCGATGACCCCGTAGCGATATGTCCCGGCGTTTCCGCTTCGATGCACCCACGATTGGATAGTGGTGGCATTAATAAGTCTGGCATTTAGGGAGCCGCGACCGTGTGCAGTGCCCGTACCATCGGAAAAAACCATCCACTCAAGGCACGCTTCAGCAGCATCGGGCAGCGAGGCGCCAGCGGGAAAAGTCTCCGTCACATATGAGTTGTTATTGGGGATAGTCTTTGACGCCGTCGCTCGGCTTACGTTCATCCCGCCATTTTGCAGGACATAGACAAAACCTGCCCCCGTGTTGGCCGCAGAGCTATCCTTGGTCTGCGTGAAGCTGCTGCTTCCACTTGGCTCGCAGACAAACGACATATCCTCAATAGCGTCGTTTGATCCGTTGCCGCCGGACTGTCGCACCTCCGCGAAAAAGGCCGATGTCCAATCAATGTTGGGCGCTGCGCCCGATGTTCCAGTGCTATCAAGATAGAGGTTTCGCGAACCGGACCCGAAGATCGTCCGCGCATAGGCAACGGTCCAGTTTGCCCCCGTGAATTCTACGATGGTGACGTAAACCACCAGTGTGGATGACCCTGACCCCCTTTCGACTACCAAGTCGCCGTTGGCATCAAGGTAGGCGATCGCTCCCATCTCCGCCGTACTGTTCTGGTTTGCCTGCGAGCATGTCTTGCCAGTGATAAAGCAAATGCAGCGATTGCGATCCACCACGCCCGACACTGTGCTCGTGGCTGGGCCCGCATTGGTCAAGGTAACCTGCACGCGATCCCGAACGATGAATTCGTCCAATCCGGCAGCGGCTCCGGTATAGCGCCACACCTCGCCAGCGACTTTGTGCGTGCCTAGCTGCCGGCCAAGCATGAGCTGCGACGCGGAACTGACGTAGGCATAGCCAGACATATCGTCCGGCCCAGAATTTCCTGTACTTCCCACCGGGCCGCCGGAATGACCGCGCGGGTTCGTGTTTCTTACGAAAGCCGAGGCCGTCGAAGGCAAGGTGTTAGTTAAAGCGTAGGCTTGGCCTTCGCTGGTGACATCCACGTCAAATGTTTCGACCTGAACCACGCCCATCAAGCGTTCTCGTACTGACGATCAAAGACCTGCTGAATTGGAACGGACACATCCCCACCAGTCATGTCGACGGCTCTGATCCTGATGTTCAGATAATCTTCCTTGTGGACGACTATGTCGACGCTGTTCGCGCTGACCGAACTCGCAAAGGTTGCTCCGCTCGCTTCGACGCCCGCAAGCTCGTTCGACGTTCCAGCCTCATAAAATCGCACTTCGCTTCCTGCCACCAAAGGTGAGACTGTCAGGATTGCCGGGTTGATGAAGTTGATCGTTCCACCATTCGGCGCCGAGCCGATTGAGGCATTTGATCCGTTGGTGTTGGTGTAGTTAAGCACACCCGAGCCCATGTACTGGATATGAGCTGAGGCCAAAGCGCTGTGCGTGATTGCGTTGGCGGTCAGGTTCAGCGTTCCGCCGCCAATCACTTCTTCGATCCTTATATTGAGGGGCTCGTCTGGGCGTGCCGTAGATGCCAAAGCATCCAAAGCGATCTGCATGGACGCTTCTGCGCCAGCGTTTATCGTGACCCCAGCAAGCGTCCCTTTCTCAAACAGTTCCAACCGGATCTGCGCGTTCGTTGGCACATTCGCCGAAACCAGCGTCGAAATCATCGCATAATAGCCGTTGACCGGCGAAACCAACTGAAAAGCGGAGCCGCCGATGGAAACGGTTGTGGTGTTAGTCGCCCCGCCAATTCGGAAGCCACCGCGACCCGAACTCATCACGTCCGCCACGGACGTTGTGCCCTGCGACACTCCGTCAAGGAAAAACTCTAGCTCGCTAGAGCCGCCACCAGCATCTCGAAACACCAGCGCCAGATGATATGGGCGATCGGGCTCAATTGCGACGCTTGAGCCGACTTGGATCACATCTGGGTCGCAATCCGCCTCGCAAACGATCGAGTTACCGAAGCCCAGGAGGAAGGAGTTGCTTGCAGTTTGCCCGCCGTCCCCAAATACCCTACAAGGCGGCTGTTGAATGGCTGTCGTCTGAAACCAAAGGGCGTAGCAATAGTCCTGCGTAACATCCTGGACGCTGACATCGGTCGCAGCCAGTCCATTATCGTTCGTGCCGTTTGTGACATAGCTCGAGGCCGCATCTTCGCAGATCTGCGGACCGCTGAACGCGCCGCCGGTGTTCGCAAAGTTCAACGTGCCGATGATGTCGTTGAGGTTGCCGACGCAGGGGTAAAGGTGGTTCGCTCCCAACGCGATAATGTCATCCCGGTATGCCATCAGGCGGCGTTTTCGTAGTTTCTTTCTGTCGGAGCCACCAGCGATACCGAATTTGATGTGCTTCGGCCGATGATGCCAGTCGCCCGGACGTATTGGCCTGTCTGAAGCCCAATCGCGACAACCGTGATTGCGGCATCGGTGCCAGCCGTGCGGCCGCCTTGGACATTGCCGTCATAGTCAAAGTCAAACTGAACCGTTGCACTGCCTGAGATATTTCCGGCCACATCCGATCCTCCGTTATCGTCAACCAGGATCGCGGCCGCAGAGCCATACTGGTTCCCGTTCGCATCGGTAAAATAAACGCGATAGATCGCGTCTGCATCGTTTTGCAGATTGGCGTTGAAGCTGATCGTGGTGACCGCCACGAAGGGGAACGTCCGAGCCGTCCCGGTATTGTCAGTGAAACTGATCCGGTTGGTATCGGCGGCCTGGAAGTTGTCGATAAAGACGCCTGTGCCGCCGCCCTCGGGGTTGGTGGCCGTGCGTGTCTCCAGATTGTCACCCACGAAGGCCAGAAGGGCGTCGGCAGTCCGGCCCAAGACGGTCGCGGATCCTGCATCAATGTCGCCTGCTTGACGCAACTGATACTGAATGAACTCGTAAATCTGCTCGGCGGTGCCGCTGTTGCCGTCGATGATGATGCCGAAATCAAAGTTGCTGGCGCCGATCGCCCGGCTTTGCGGCGTCGAATTATAGGTGATCGACATTCCGGTGTAGGGCGCCTGCGAAGCGATGTTGGCGTCACTCTCCGAGATTTTGAGATCCGTCCCCGTGCCAACGGTCAGGGAGAACAACTTGGGCGCGAGCAAAGAGCTTTCGCCGTTCGCGCTTGTCGAAGAGGAGCTGAAGAGCTGGCCTTGCTCACGGTTATAAGCCGTGATGTTCGCGGACCGATTAAAGCCGTCCGCATAATTCCCGTCGCCATTCGGGTCGCTAATGACCTGGACAACCTCAGCCGTGTTGCCAGTGAAAACAAAGTCAGTCGCCCCATTGCCGTTGTCATAATAGACTTGGTCATCGGCCTGTGCGCCAAGAATAGCGATGCCAGCCCAGTGCTCTGTCACATTACCGCTTGTGTTTCGGACGAGAAAGCCACCACGACGAAGCAGGTTGCGTGTCGTCGCATCTGCCCAGTTCCAGCCCTCTTGGAGCTCGAAAAATTCGTCTGTGATCGGTGTAAAGGGAAACTCAAACGCAATCAGTGCCGCGTCGTCTTTCCACTCTTCTTTTGCAAAGGAATAAACAGCCTTGAGCGTGACCCCATCGTTCGAGAGATTGCCCGCCACAAGAAGCTGGATCGTCTTGGCCGTGGTGTTGAATACCACTTCTGTTGCCTGATTGAGCTGATCGGGATCAGTTATGAGGGCCATTTCAGGACTCCTTCACTTTCGTTTATGCAACGACGGCCGTAATGCCGAGGCCGTTTGATCCGCCGGACAAATAGGGCGCCAAGAGCGTCATCACTGACGGTATGACGGGAACGGAGCTGGCGATCTGACCAGACGAACCCACGGCTCCGCTATCGGCATATTGAAACTCAATCACATCAAACTTCTCGCGGACCACGCGTTGATCATCTCGGACAGATTGGTTCAATGCGCCCGCGCTGGCATTTTCGAAGATCGCGGCCTCGTAGGCGGCATTTTCGATCGCGGTTGGCACGGACCCTGAGGCAATTTCGTTACCGTAAGTGTCAGTCGCTCCAGTCCGCGGCCATGCATCAAGCTGCGTTGCGCTTGTCGGCTTGCCGGGGAAGCGGTTCACGGGCACACCCGCAACCACTTTCCAGCCAAGCCCATCTACGAACGTGGTTGCCTTCGCGCGAAGCTGGTCGCGCGAAGACTGGTGATCTGGCAGGGTGACGCCACGAGCCGTGGCATAGGCCGTGAAGGCGGCGTCAGTGCCATAGGCCATCAGATATATGCCTCCAGGCCGCTGGCGGAGGTGCCTGTTGCGCGAACGCGACGAACCTGAACCGCCAAAGCCTCACCCGCATTGATGTAGGTGTCGCGCTGATTGCCTTCGGCGGTGACAATGCTCAACGTGCCAGCCGTTCCATCCGGCCGACACCGTATCGCACGGGCGGGCCTGAGCAGGTCCAATCCGTCATTTGGGGTAATCGGCACCAGATCAATGCCAGGATCGCTCTGGGCGCCGATGATGGCCATCAGTCGTCACCCCCACCAACGCCCGTCTTGGGTTCAGGCGCTGGCGCAGGATCGGCCTTTTCCGGGCGGCCAGCGGCCTTACCAATGGTAACGCCCATACGCTCAAGCTGCGCTTTACGTGCGTCGTCTAGCCAGCCTTCGCGGATCTCGACGTTCGCCGACTTGCCCGGCTGAACCACCTCCACGCCGCCGTGGTAGGGAATGCCAACGGACTTGCCGCCAGCATTCTTCACATTGAGTTTTGCCATGATGCCGCCCCTTATGTTGCGGTGGCCCGGCGCAGAACGCGCGGCTGCTGGCAGAGATACAACGGGAAGCTGTAAAGCTCGCCTTTCACCCACATATTGCGATCGCGATCAGGGATGTTCATCGCGTACCGGGACTGGCCGGGCGTGTTGATGAACCCAACGGCATCCAGCGGCGAGTAACAGACCTTGAAGATATCACGTCCACCGATCGGGAAGAACTTGGCTTCATTGGTCGGGATCGCCACCGTGCTGTTGTCGTCCGTGCCGCGGTAGTTGTGGAACGTGATGCCGCCAACCCGGAAGCTCTCGAACACAACGCCCTGTTGTTCACGCAGGTTGTTCGCCGCTTGCTGTTGCAGGTAGGTCTCCTTGACAGAGACTTGAGTGATCAACTGATCATAGAACGAGTCGCCGGCGAGAGCATGAATGGTCGCACCATTCAGCGAGCCGCGCCCCGAACGCATCATGCTGCGCTGGATTTCCCGGCACAGTGTTGGGACATCAGTGCTTGCCTGATCAAGCTCGAAGCTCGTCGCCGCCGGGATCGCCTCGTTGAACTGGGTCGAGTAATCGTAGATCACAGAAGTCCCGTCGGCATCCATGAGCAAGCCCTGAAGCGCACCAAGCCGGTGATTCTCGTGGGTCAGCTCCATGTCGTTGACGAGGCGCTGCATGCGGCGATCGTACTCCCGCTGAACCTGCATAAGCTCGGTCTCGGTGCCAAAGGCGCGGATCCCGTCGAGCTCATTGGCATAGAGCGTGAAGCGCTTCGCCAGGCGCGTTGTGCGCAGAGCAACCGCATCGCGATCTTCACCATCAAGGTCCGCAGGCGGCGCGCCATCGGCCGACGTCGGGATCAAGGTAAGACCACCGTCAATTCGGTCAACAAAGACCTCGCGGGTGCGGACAGGAACAGTTTCAAAGAGGTTAAGCGAGCCAAGCAGCCCAGGGACGTAGTCCATCTTCTCCACGCGCCCCGAAAGCGAGGTCGTGGAAAAAGCATTGCTTTCGAATACGTTGAACGCAGCCATTTTCTGGCCTCCTTATGCGCGAACCACGATGCCAAGCGCGAGAAGCGCCGCATCGGTGGTTTCTTCTTGGGCGGTGTCAGCACCGACCTCATAGATCAGGTCGGCCTTTTTGACCTGGGCTTGCCGAGCGATGTTGGTGCCGACCATGTCAACCGGGCTCGCCGTCGTGTTGACGAGGTTTTGGAACAGGACACCAGCCTCGTTCTGCGACCCATCGGACGCGCCAGCGGCGTGGCGAACGAAATTGCCGGATGCAGTGATCTGCCCGATCACGGTGCCAGCTTCGTACGTCGTGTTTGCCGGAACGGTCACGGTGATCTCGTCACGGCTGCGGTAATCCTCAGCCTCAGAGATCATAAACTCGGCCTTGCGGGGGCCTTCAGTGAGAATGGTCATAATTTATGCCCCTTTCTTCTTTTCGGCGTCCATGAACGCCCACGGATCTGAGTCCTGGGTTTTGATGCCGCCACCCAAGGCTTCATCGCCGAATTTGGCGTCCTTAACGCAACGTAGGAATGCGCCCTCAATCGCGTCATCGCTGAGATCCTTGGCAACTGCGTCACCCAGATCTTTCGCCACGACGGCGCGCCTGATCGCAGCGTCGTCCATTTCCTCCATGTCCTCTTCGGACATGCCGGCCTTTTTGCCTGCGGCCATGGTCTTGGCCCGGCCCTTGGCCATATCAGCCAGCGCCTTCGGCGACGTTGCATCGGCCAGCTTCTTTTCGAGGGCCTTTATCTCGCCGTCCTTGGTCTCGACGTCCTTCTGGGCTGCCTCGAGCTTGTCGGTGACCTGCTTGATCTCTTCGTCTTGGAGTTGCTCCATTGCCTTCATGTCGGCCAGGAGCTTCGTGATAGCCTGTGCGCCTGCGTCGGTGGTTTCCACCGTAAGCCCGTCGACCATCACCTTTTTGAGCGTATCGGGCATACCTGCCTCCTCATCGTTGGCTCTTTGGGTGATCGGGGCCGCGCCCCACTGCTTAGCACCGTCTCCGATGCGAAGGTCTTTGCCGCCGCGGGCAACGTCCACGACAGCTAAATGATTGATTTCAATTGGGCCTGTCTGCTCTGCCCCGTATTTTTGACCGTCAGAGGTTACGCCATCGCCGATCTTAACCGGCGTACTGTAGCCCATGCTCAGCTCGCGCTTACCGTCGCGGATAGCCCTGATTGCCGCCCCGTCGCGAACCCGGAAGGTGACACGGATTTTGTCTCCGTCCCTAGCCACCTCATCCTGGATTTCGCCAACGGCATGATGCTTCCAATTGTCCGCAGTGACGCTTTCCCTCGGGTGCCCAATAGTTACAGGCTTGCCCGCATAAGTAGCGAGGCTTGTCTTGTCGAAAACGGCGCTCTGCGGCCGATGGACCGGCACAATATGATCGCCGATCAGGCCGATTTCGGACGCCAGATAGTCTTGCACCCCAGTCCGAGCAACAGCGGCCTCAACAAGCAGATCACCGCTGTCCAAAATCCGCGTATTCGCGATCTCCAAATGATCCTGGAAGCGGTGTTCGGTCATTCTTCTTTGATCCCTTCCACCCAATCCTCTTTGACTTCTTGGAACACCTCCGGTCCCAACACGATTGGACCTTTGTAGGGCTCCACGTTAGACAGATCCGGCGAGCCTTCGTCGTAGGAAATCGTGATGTGCGGCTGATACTCCGGGTGATCCCACGTGGCGTTCGCCATGCGTTTGATGCTTTCGTGGCGCCATGAGAGGGCCGCCGATGCAAAAAGCAAAACGCGAGCATCGCCGAAGCGCTCCATCAGTCTCGGGCCGCCTTCCGGCACCTTGATTTCCGGCTCCCAATCAGCGCCTGTTTTCATCCAGTCTACAGCGTGACGGCTGAACGCGATGGTCACATGCAGATCGTCAGCCGGAAGCGTCGTGGGGAAGCCCTGCCCTTTCGCCCAGGCAATGATTGCTTCGCCATTCATGACCTTGCGGTGAACATAGAGAGTGCGTGGAGCTGCATCGGCGATATTCGGTGCGAGCTCATTATCCAAGGCCACACCAGCCCCTTCCAGGCTGTCAATTCCGCTTTCCTTGAACATCTGTGCGCCCGCCTCTGCGACGGCTTCATCATCAAAAATTTGAGCGTTTGAGAGCTTGCCAACCGTGTCAGCATCTTTGTTGCGGAGGTCGCTGATTTCCTTCTCGGACATTTCTTTGAGCGGAGCCCAGTCGGCCTTGAGGTCTTCAGGCCAATCGCCAATAGTTGACCGCACAAGCACTTCATCAAGGATCTGCATGGCTGGGACCATTTCCAGCTCTTGGATGGCCTTCACGCGGTCGTAGTAGTTCGCAAGATCTCCGTCGCCGGTCGAATTCAGCCCACCTGGGCTTTGGGCTAGGAAGCGCGTCATAGGAATATCGGCCGCAGCGGCCGCAACCTGCATGAAGCGATCGGCCACTGCATCAAGGCCGCCAAAGCCATAGCTCTTGCTTTCGTATTCCTCTTCTTTGTCCAGAATTTTGACGCTGTGGTTTGAGGCAACGCGGCGCATGGCGCTAAAGCGTTTTACCAGATCGTTTTCATAATTCTGGTCGCTGATCTTTCTCATCAGATCCGGGATTTTCACCACGTCCGTTTTCGCGTCAAAAACAAGGCTAGCGATGTTCTCCATCGTGGCGTCGAGATTCCGGCATGCGTCGTGGATCTGATACAGAATGCTGTCGCCCCAGCCGTAATCGGTGGCGTACGAGCTATGGCGCCGCGGTAACGGGCGCCCCTTAAAGATGACCAACCGGCTGGGATGGACCTCCATGCTTTCGGCAGCCGTAGAGCCGGTCATAATCCGATAGTATTTCGGATCACCGAAATTTGGCTCTCGCGCGTCCCGCTCTTCTTCTCCGCAATGCAACTCCTGCCGGGTGAGTACCGTGAGATAGCGAAGATCGCCCTGCCCTATGGTGCCTACCTCCAGCGGGGTATCAGGCTGACCAGGCGCGCCGATCAAGATCGCTGCGCCGCCCCAGAGACGTGACTTCCAATGCGCCTCCTGAACCTTAAGCCGAACGGAAAGCCGAGCCAATTCTTCGGCTTCAGATACTTCGGCAGAGCCATCACCGGACCAAACCCGCCACTTTCTGGTGGCGTCCATGGAGGGGATGCGCACGGCTTTGTCGATTGCCCAAGACGTCCGAAACGCGGCCTCGAGTTGTTCATCGCTAAGCTGCGAGAAGCCATATTGCGCTGTGTGGACCTTACTTTCGTCCGTTCCGATCCGCCCTGCCATACTGACGAGGCCGTCGCGCATGCTTTTTACAACGCCCATCAGTCTGCTTTTGACCTCTTAAGCGCGCCGGCCTCTGGGAAATCCGCCTCGCCTGGCCGCGCCTTCCGCTCCTTGGCGCCGTTTTTGATGCGTGCGCGCTTGCGTCGAATGTTCTCCCACAAGCCTGGACCAGCATCCTTTTGCTTGGCCGCAAGCGCTGGTCGCACGCTGGATCTCTTGTTCGGATCGCCAGGGGGGCGCGATCGTATCCAGACGCCCTTTCGGATCTGGGCCGCCTCTTCTGCTGTTGCCCTTCGAGACGCGATCACCCTACCGCCCGCAGTCTCTCGACGCTTTTCGCCGGTGCGCGTGACTACTGGGGTCGACCTTCCAGCAAGCCACGTCAGGGTGAACGCCATTAAAGGGCGCCCTGAAGGTCGTAAGTGCTGCCAGCCAGCATATCGTCGATTGCGTCCATCAGAGGATCCACTTGGTCATCGTGGCCGGTGCCCAGCCCGTCGAACACTTGAAGCTCAGAGCGAAGCGCCGGCGTCCATTCCTGCTTCGCGGGCAGATGCACCATGCCGGTTGCGATATACGGCGCTGCGTCCATGCCTCGGGTGTATTTGTCTTTCTCGCGCGGGACCGGAATGACCGGAATTGGCAGCTCACCGTTCTGGCCTTTGCGCTTAAGGCTCTGGATCAAGCCCGTGCCCGACGACTTATCCTCGATCTTCATGCCGCGTGGGCGCTTCGCCCTGTGCTTTTCCCAGAAAGCCCTGGCCGTCTTCTCTAAGTCCGGTGCGGCCCACTTGCCGCGAACCTGGTCAACCAGCCATGCGTGGCCGTCTTTGCCCTTTGCCCAAAGCTGAAAGACCGAGAAGTCATTGCGCTCGCCGGTCTTCTGCGCCGTGTCCGCGTAGATCGAATACCAATCGACTGGGCCAAGCTCGTGATACCAGTCGAAGCCAGCCATTTCGAACAGCGCGCCCTCAACCGATACCGGGCGCTGCATGTACTGGCTGGCGAAAGTGTAGGCGTCAGCCTTGAGAACCTCAATCTCATCAGGCGAGTGCTTGTCAGACCAAAGCGGCCCGTCAGGCAAGTCATGCAGGATAGGCCGACCGTGTGTCCATTCCCTTGGGTACTCCTGCGAGCCGGCCAGCCATACCGGAAGGTCAAGATGGTCCCAAATGTCGCCAGAGCCGCCTGTCAGCAGGTGCCCCGCAAAATCCTCGCTGTGAAGCCGCTGCATGATGACTATGATCGGCACGCCGTCATGGGCTAGGCGGCTGCGGAAGGTGTTGGTCGCGCGCTTGTTGACCTTGTTGCGCTCCGCCACGCTGAATGCGTCGTCAGGCTTCAGAGGATCGTCAACGATCAGCGCGCCGGTGAACTTCTCCTTGTTCATCCGGCCAGCGCGGAAGCCGGTGATCGGGCCGCCTGAGGCCTTGGCCAGCATTCCGCCGCCTGCCTGCGTTTTCCAGCGGTCCTTCGCGCTGGTGTCAGGATCCAGGGGCGTAGGCCATGCCGCCTGGAACTCGGGCAGCTCGATCAGATCCTTGATCTTGTCGCTGTTTTCTCGAGCGAGCTGGTCCGAGAAAGTGGCGTGAATGAACCGCGCTTCAGGATTGATTGCCACGCCTTTGGCGACGAAGTTGACCACCGCAAGCTCTGTCTTCGTGTATCCCGGCGGTAGCGTGATGATCAGGCGGCTAATCTCGCCAGCGATGACCTTGTCCAGCGCCTGGCCAATTACCCGGTGGTGCTGGCCCTCCAAGAACTCCATCCCCTCCCGAAACGGGAAGAAATGCTTGGCGAAGCCCAGGCTAGTCCTCCTCGCCCACTCCAGGCTGATTTCGTACTTTGTCGGTAAGGCGTTCAAGCTGGGCTAGCTCCTCATCCGACAATCCTGCGAGTTTGAATGACGTGGGGATCGGCGCGCCATTGGGGCCGCTCACCTCAACCCGGCTCGGCTTATCGATTCCGTAAAGCTTGATCTTCGCGTTGACCGCTGAGACCGCTGGCCCGGCTTGGCCCTCTTGGTGCGCAAGCTGGCGAGCGTCCTCGAGCTCTTCGGCGGCCTTCTCGACTGTGTACTGACCTGCCTTTTTTGCCGCTTCCTGCAGCTGTTTTATTCGAGGGGCGACCTTTGGGTGCTCTAGGAGCTGATAAGCTTCTACGTAAATCCAGCTATCTCGCGCATCCGGGTCTTTTTCGAAGGCGCGCCGGTACGCCTCCGCAGCGTTGCCAAGCTGGACGTAAAATACCGCAAAAGCTTCTTGCTTCGGGGTTAGCTGTTCCCTCTTCTTAGCCATCTTCTAGGCCTGTTTTTCCAGAGATTTGCGCATGCTCAACACGCTCGATTGCCGGGTTGGAATACGGCAAAATCCCCTCGCGGGTTCTTCTGGGCCTCGCGTCCATTGACTTACGCCTCGCCCTCCCGGTGACGCAGGGATGGATTATATTTTTGGATGGGTCAAGCATTTTGCTTAGCCAGATTGCTTTGTGTTGTCTCGACGCGCGCCGAAACCTGCCCTGCCATCGCGCAAAACACGCGGTTGCCTCGAACCTCGTCAACGACCACGGGCCAACCTTCAAAAGCCCCACCGAGAAGCACAGCGCGATCGCCCTTACGCACAAGATTGGCCTCTCGCTTGAGCCGAGCGATGCGCTCTGCGGCGCTTTCGAGCCCCTGCAGCCGCCGAATAGTTTCTCGGTCGATTTTGACCGGCTGCTCGTCCGGTCTCTGGAAAAACCCGGTGATCAGCCGCATGTCGCGCATCACGTCCCAGTTTGGCCGATTGCGAAACCGGGCATAAACAATCCCGCCGATCAGCGGATAGCGGCGCTCGAACTCTTTGCCGCGGCGCTTGTGCTTGCGAACCTGGGTCGGGAAAAAGCTGAATACGCCGACGCTTTCTAGCCACAAACGGCACCGGTCCTCGCGCATTGACGGGACCATGAGCGCGTTCCACTCGGACGGGATCTCAGGGCCAAGCAGGCCGCGACGAGCTTGGCTGAGAAGATCAGGCGGCACCACGTCGCCGGGTTTCAGTTTTCCGAAGTGCATCACGCTTTTGCCCTCACGCTGCGCCAGCTTGCTGGCTGTGTCTGGCCTGAATTGCTTTGAAGCGTTTGATTTGTGCCTGCCGCGCCACATCGCCTGCCTGCTTCTGCTGACCGGCCTCCGCCATTGGCTTCTCGAAATATTTGAAAGTGCTGGGCGGTCCGCCCTGCTTGCCGCGCATGGTTTTGGCGACAACCTGCACCGCTTCGTCTTCGGTCAAACCGTGATCTGATAGCCAGCCGTGAGCGACCTGCATCTGGTCTTGGGTGCCTAGAAGTTTTCCGCTTGGCCCGACGAGGCCAGATATCGGATCGACGCCGATTGCGGAGAGAAGCTTTTCCCTGAAATTCGCTTCTCCACCATCATGGGTTTCGCTTGGTGGTCGGTCAGGTTCGCGCGCGCCTGTCTCTTCACTTAGAGAGATGGTTGTTTTCTTCTTCTCTTCTCTTCTCTTCTCGGCTTCGTTTTTGCTTGAAGCACTTGCTTCACTTAAGTCTTTGTTTTTTCTTGATTGGCCGCTCTTTTCACCACCCGCTCGGCCCGCGCTCGACCTCTCTTCGGACAGTGCTCGGCGTGTCTTCGCGTGATGTTCGGCGTGTTTATGTGTGAGATAACCGTCTCGAACTTCGATTTTGCCGCGCTCAATGAGGGCATTTAGGAGCGCCGTTATCTTGCGTTTTGAGCATCCAATTCGACCGGCAAGAGCAGCGTCATCGCGCGGACTTTTGCCGCCTCGTGCGTAGATCAAATCAAGCACGTAGGCATAGATGCCGATCATCTCCGGGCCCATGCCCTCGACGCCATCCATGAACTCAATCGGAAAGCGCTTGTACCAGTCTTGTCCGCGTCCACTCATGGCGCGCTACCTCCATATCCAGAGTCGTCCCAAATGTGATTTACCTTGAGATTGATCCGCACCTTGGCCGTGCCGATCTGGCCCTGGCGGTTCTTTGCGACGATCAGTTCAAGTTGATTTTGGCACGCGGCCATGGCGCTGCGCCAAGCAGCGTGATTTTCACTGTCGACGAGGTCAGGTTCTTCACGCTCAAGGTAGTATTCTTCGCGGAAACAGAAGACGACCGCATCGGCGTCCTGCTCAAGCTGCCCGGTCTGGCGAAGGTCGGACAGCACCGGCCTCTTGTCGTCACGATTGTCGAGCGCGCGGCTAAGCTGAGAAAGTGCCACCAGCGGGATCTGACGCTGCACAGCGAGCCGCTTGAGTGATCGGCTTACCTCGGTGGCCCGCTCGTATTCCGTGCGCCCAGGCGCGCCTAAAAGCTGAGCGTAGTCGATAATCAGGAGGTCGACGCCGCCCAGCTTTTTCTCAGCCTCTCGCAATCCAGCATTGACCGAGGCGACATCGCCGAAGTCCGGGGGCAAAATGACAATCGGAAGTTCCAACACGCGCTCAGCGGCGCCTAGGACGGCATCCTTGCGCCCTTCCGG
>JBCBCO010000046.1:0-3083 GCA_038630445.1 Pseudomonadota bacterium
TGTGACCTGACCGGACATGCGCGTCCCGATTGTGTATTTCGCGCCGATATCGTCCCATGGATCGGTTTCGAGCTGCTTCATACCAAGCGAGATGCGTTGCGTGTCCGGGTTGATCTTGATGATCTGAACCTTGACCGTGTCGCCGACGTTGACGACCTGGCTTGGGTGATTGACGCGCTTCCAGCTCATGTCTGTGACGTGAAGCAGGCCGTCAATGCCGCCGAGATCAACGAATGCACCGTAATCGGTGATGTTCTTGACGACGCCTTCGCGTGTATCGCCTTCTTGCATATCGCCGACGATTTCAGCGCGCTGTTCGGCACGGCTCTCTTCGAGGATCGCCCGGCGGGAGACAACGACGTTGCCGCGTGCACGGTCCATTTTCAGGATCGCGAACGGCTGCACTTCGTTCATCAGCGGACCAACATCGCGGACAGGGCGGATGTCGACTTGTGAGCCGGGCAGGAACGCATTGACGCCGCCAAGATCAACGGTAAAGCCGCCTTTGACGCGGCCAACAATTGCGCCTTTGACAGGCTCTTCCTTGTTGTGGCTGTCTTCCAGCTTGATCCAGCTTTCTTCGCGGCGGGCTTTGTCGCGGGACAGAACAGCTTCACCCATCAGGTTTTCGATCCGGTCGAGGTAAACTTCGACAATATCGCCTGGTTCAGGCTGTTTTTCTTCAAGCAGGAATTCTTTGACAGGGATACGGCCTTCGGTTTTCAGGCCGACATCGAGTGTCAGAAAGTCGCCATTGTTGGAAATGACGGTTGCTGGAACGACGCGGCCTTCTTGAAGGGTTGCGGCGCCAGCGCTGTCCTCAAACATGGACGCGAAGTCCTCTGTCGAGGGGTTCATTGATTCAGTCATGGGGTCTCCGGTTGCGCAGATAAAACGGGGTTCACTGCCAACACGCCCAATGCGCGTGGTCAGCCGCTTCTGCGATATCAGGGATAAATCTGTGAGCGCATTTGGATTTGGCTTTCGCCAGAACGCTCAGCTTTTTTGGGCGAGTGCGGCTTCGACCGCGGCCCGTGCTTTATCCACAGCCGCGTCTATAGTCAGATGAGTGGTGTCGATCAAGACCGCATTTGCCGCTTTGATCATCGGCGCATTGCTGCGGCTCTTGTCGCGCTCATCGCGCTCTTTCAATTGGGCCACCATGTCGTCAAGCGAGAGCGTTTCGCCTTTTGCGACCAACTCATTCCAGCGGCGTTTCGCGCGAACCTCAACAGACGCCTCCACCCAGAGCTTCACGTCTGCACCCGGACAGACGACGGTTCCGATATCGCGGCCATCCAATACTGCGCCTTTCGGTTGGCGGGCGAAGGCGCGCTGTAATTCCAGCAGCGCGGCGCGGACCTCTGGGATCGCGGCAACTTTGGAGGCCCACTGACCAGCCTCGCCGCTTCGCAACTCTTCCTCAGTATAATCGTTCAGATCAAGAGAGGCCGCGACACCCGCAAGCGCCTGAGTATCTGAAAAATCGACATCTTTTGCAGCGGCGGATACCCCTGTCGCACGATAGAGCCGACCGGTATCCATATGCGCCAGCCCATACCAGGCCGACAGCCTTTTCGCGATCGTGCCTTTGCCAGAGGCGACAGTCCCATCAATTGCAATAATCATTCGACCACAGTTGGATCACGGTCATCAATCTGCGCGCTGAGATTGTCGTCTGCCATGTATATGTCGAGGTCGATATCGCCCTCCCACTTCGCCACGGCTGTTGCAACGGCGGCGTCCCCGGTTACATTCGTGAATGTCCGCATCATGTCTAGAAGCCGGTCAAAAGGCAGAATAAAGCCGATGATCAGGAAAGCCGTCTCTTCAGGGATGCCAACCTGAGATAGGGCAAGTCCGGACAGGAAAAGCCCGGCACTAGGGATACCCGCCGCACCGATAGAGACCAGCGTCGCCATCACGGCTACGAGCAAATACTGGGATAGGCTCACGTCATAACCCATCGCTTGCGCCCCGAAGAGGGCGACCATGCCGATATAAATCGCGGTCCCGTCCATATTGATGGTCGCTCCGAGGGGTAGGACAGAGCCGGCAACGGCTTTATCAATGCCGAGATTTTCTTCTGCACAGCTGATTGTCACTGGCAGCGTCGCTGATGAACTCGCTGTCGAATAGGCAACTGCCTGCGCATCTGTAATCCCGCGGAAAAAGGGCAAAACCGGCAGACCAAGAACGCCTTTAATAATAATCCCGCCATACGTAATCGCGATGTGCAGGAAGCAGGCAAGATAAAGCGCTATCGCTAATGTCCCGAGGCTTTGCAGGACGCCGAGGCCCTGCGTTGCCATAACGTTCATCATCAGTGCAAACACGCCGATGGGGGCGGTTTCCATAACGATAATAGTGACTTTCATCATCGCTTCTGACGCGCCATCCATGAAATCCGCGACTGGTTTTGCGATCTTGCCCGCCATCAGGATGCCGACACCGAACATGATCGCGAAAAAGATGATCTGCAGGATATTTCCTGTCGCAAGCGCCTCAACTGGGTTAGTCGGAACGATGTTCAGAAGCCTGTCCACAATACCCCCGGCCTCAGCGGCGCGCTCCGAAACGGCTTCCATACGGCTGGTGTCAGCCCCGGCGAAAGTTTCGGGGCTAAGGCTCGCGCCGGGCCTGAAAATCGTCGCCATAATCAGGCCGAGCGTCACAGCAATCGCTGTGGTGGCGAAATAGGTGGCGAGTGTGCGAACACCCAAACTGCCAAGACGCTTCGGGTCCCCCATCGCAATGATGCCGGATACAAGCGTGAAGAAGACTAGAGGGACGATCAGCATTCTGATCAGGCGTAGAAACAGATCGCCGATCCAACCGATATAATTGGTTGCAAAATCGCCCCCGGCCTCTGCGCCCAAGCCATATCGCAGGCCTAAACCGAGTGCTAGGCCCAGTAAAAGGCCAGCAATCACCCGCTTCCAGAGATCAATCTTTAACCACCAACTCATCTTCCGCCCTCACGCGTTGTCCTACGATGGACGCTAGAGCGCATCACGGCGCTGTTCAACGGGGGATGGCCGCGATATGGGGAATTATGGACATGCTCACCCGTTTATCGTCCG
>JBCBCO010000046.1:3093-14459 GCA_038630445.1 Pseudomonadota bacterium
CCGGCTGGAAAGCCTGGTTCATCCTGTTTGCGATCACGTTTACGGCCGCAGCACCCGGTGTATTCAACATGCCAGCGCTCGATCGCGATGAGAGCCGCTTCGCGCAGGCGTCCAAACAGTATATCGAGACCGGCGATTATCTGACGATCCGCTATCAGGACGAGTTCCGCAATAAAAAGCCCGCTGGCATTCACTGGCTACAGTCCGGCGCGACGAATATTTTCGGCGATGAGGACAAGCTTGAAATCTGGACCTATCGCGTGCCCAGCTGGATCGGGGCCTCGCTATCGACGCTGGCTGTGTTCTGGTGCGGATTAGTCCTGATTGGGCGACGACCCGCATTCTTGGGCGCGGCGCTCTATGGCGCAACAGTGTTGATCACAAGCGAGGCCCATATTTCGAAAACAGATGCGGTCTTGGTTTTCTTCACCACAATGAGCATCGGAGCGTTAGCGCGATTATACATGGGTCAGACCGAGCATCCAAAGAGGACGGCCCTGATTTTCTGGTTTTTCATCGGTGCGGGCCTTTTGATCAAAGGTCCGGTGACGCCAATGGTGGCCGCTTATGCGGGATTTGGGGCATGGGTCTGGGCAAAGGCCGCAGAAGGCCGCGGTGGCGATTGGTGGAAACCGCTGCTCTGGTGGCCGGGGCCGTTACTGGCGGCGATAATGTTCCTGCCATGGTTGATCGCCATCCAGATTGCGACGCAGGGGACGTTTCTCGAAGGCGCGGTCGGAAAAGACTTGGGCGACAAGTTTGCAGGGGCTTCAGAAGGCCATGCAGGCTGGCCGCTCTACAATGTAACGCATACGCCAGCATGGTTTTTCCCCGCAGTTCTCCTCCTCCTCCCCGGCCTTGTCTTGGTCTGGAATTCCTTGCGCGGATCGAGCGAAGCCGCGCGCCGACGCGGCACCGACGCACTGTTCGTCATTATGGCGCTCGGGGCTTTAACGGCGTTTCTAACGTGGCTCCTGCCCGGATCTTTGGGCAACGGTGCGCCTTCTGCGTATCCAGCGCTCATCATTCTCGGCTTCTGGTGGATTTCAACTCAG
Organism: Pseudomonadota bacterium; assembly: GCA_038630445.1. Lineage (GTDB taxonomy): Bacteria > Pseudomonadota > Alphaproteobacteria > Caulobacterales > Hyphomonadaceae > Henriciella. Next base: position 4,149 of record JBCBCO010000046.1, read on the forward strand.
GAAGGATGGAAAACGCGCTGGATCGTTAGCGATGCCCAACCGCTCACACATGAGCAATTGGCGCTTCGGTTCTTGGTCGCGTGGGCGGGTTTAACCTGGCTGTTCTTCGAGCTGATGCCGACGCGGCTCAGCCATTATGTGATGCCCGCCTACCCTGCCCTTGGCCTGATCTGTGGATGGGTCGGTTTGAAGCTCATGGATGGCGCACGTCTGCCAGTTTCGCGTTGGGCGAGCCTTGGTGTTTTTCTGCTCGGCGGTATTCTTCTGCTCGTGGCGACCTCCCCGCTCGCGGTCAGGCTGCTCAAAGAGGAAGCGGCGGGTGATTTCAAAACCGTCGAGGCTGCAGAAGCGCTTAACCAATGGGGCTCAGCGCTAGAGTTTCCGATTTATTTCTGGATTGCGGGCGGTGTTGCAATGGCGCTCACCATCGGATTCTTCGCTTATAAGCGCATCGGGTTTGCAGCCACGTTTGCAATTATGACGAGCCTGCTTTTAGGTTGGCACGCACGTCTGCACTTCATTCCCCAGCAGGTCTGGTTTCAGCCCACGGCAAGTGCGGCGTTGGCCCTTGAGCAGGTCTGCGGAATTCCGTCCGAAACTTGCGCAGATGGGCGCGAAACCCCTGAGCGTATCCAAGCCGTGGGCTATGCTGAGCCGAGCTATGTTATGACGTTTGGCACTCAAAATCTGCATCCGCCGGAAACAGTGGTAGAGCTACCGACACGGACAAGCGCCTATCCGGTCGTTTTCCTGCTCAATATGGAAGATGAGGCTGCGTTACCTGCCTCTGACACGTTGCTTGAGCAGGCCAGTGCCCAAGGCCGGTGTGTGGTCAATTCTAATCCTGTTTTCGCCCTGAACTACTCCAATGGCGACCCTGTGAACTTCGTCGCCTTGCGCTTTGAAGCGAAACCTTGTGATACAGGCGGGGACGGCTAGCGCCCATGCTAACCATGGCTGTCCTCTTATTGATGGCAGTGTCCGTCATGGGGATTGTCAATCGTATTCAGGCGAAGGCAAAGGCACGTGAAAATGCTGAATATGAGCTGAGACGTCGCGCGAGGGAGGTGAGGCGGCGCAAAGCCTTGCGTGAACAGGGCAAAGATCCCGATGAAGGTCGCCCTAAATCCAGACGAATCCGCAAAAAGCGCAAGCGATAAAGTACTTTGCTTGACAAAGCTTATTTCTCTAACTACTTTGTATTTCAAAGTTACAAAGGAGAACACAATGAACAATCCATCTCTCACCGATGACCTCGCTTATGTGCGCGATCTCGCAGAAGCCGGTCAGCATGCTCCTTTACTTGGCGGGCGCTTCCTCGCTTGGTGGGGCGGTTTGATTACACTCGCTTATGCCGGCCATTTTGCGATTGCCAGCGGCATTATTCAAACGGGCGGTATGGCTTACGCCTATCTTTGGGGTGGCTTCGCTATAATTGGATTAGTCGGATATTTTGCTCTGATCCGATCCTTCTCGCGCGATAAGCCGGGACAGTCGTCAGCCGGAAACAAGGCTGAAGCGAGTGTCTGGATGATTGGTGGCTTTACCCTGTTTGCCTACTTTGGAACCTTGCTTGTTAAAAGTGCATTCGGTGGCGAAACCGTTGTCGGATTTGAAAGCTCCCTCCCGCTTGTCTTTTCAATCTATGCGATTGGGCTGTTCACCTCAGGCGCGATGGCGAATAATTCGACCTTGAAGTCATCGGGATATGCTGCGCTCCTCATTGTTGCCTTCGCCACTTGGTTTTCAGAAACCAACCTGATCTGGGCTGTCGCCTCAGCCGGAGCGTTTCTCACAGTCTTCATTCCAGGCATTTTAATGCTGAAAAATGAACCCAAAAGCGTTGTTTAAGGGAGGGCGCGATGAGTGAGAATCCCTTTGATCATTCCGAAATCGACGACGTCATCCATGGCCGCCTGCGTCTTGGAGTCATGGCTTATCTTTCGACTGCCAGTCCGGCTATTTTCGGAGAACTGAAAGAGAAGGTTGGAGCGACGGATGGCAATCTATCGACGCACCTGAAAAAGCTCGAAGAGGCCGGTTATGTGCGACAGGAAAAGCGGTTTGTTGGAAAAAGACCCCAAACGCGCGTTTTCCTGACGGAGGAAGGGCGTAAGGCCTGGCTCGCCTGGATCAATCATATGCAGGGCCTCATGCGCGCGGCTGAGTGAGCCAGTCTGAACTCAACATGAAACGGGCTCTCGACTGCCATTCAAACAGGATCTGGCAGTCTGCCAGAAACAGAGAATGGAGCCCGCCATGTTGACCCTAAAAAAAGCCCTTTTGACAGCCGCGCTAACTGCACTTCTCCCTCTTGGAGCTGCAACCGCCGATGTCGAAAAAGTCTCTTTCTCGGGCGAAATCGCTGTCTATGCTGATCCTGATTTTCGTGGGCAGGCCCGTGTTTTCAACGGACCTGTTCATGACCTGAATGACTTCCGATTTAATGATACGATCTCCTCGGTTGAACTGAGCGGTGCATGGGAATTGTGCGAGCATCCCGACTTTCGCGGACGTTGTGAGATCGTTGATCGACCGGTCTACTACCTGCGCGATATCGGACTGAATGATAATATTACGTCCTTGCGCCCTGTCTCTTTTCGTCGTGACCGTGGGGATCGAAGGGACCGGTCACGCTCAAGGCGCGGTGCGGACGGCATTCATGGGAAGGCTACTGTCTTCTTCGCTGAACCCCGCGATTATTATGGAAACCGGATTCGCGCAGACCGCGGCAATGCCAGCAGTTTCTGCCGAGACATGGGCTATCGAGGCGTCGCCTATGTGAACCGCTCGCGCCGAAATATCAGCGATCTTTTGTGCGAGAAATAGCGCGTTTAGGCCATCAGGCCGTCTGATCCGTCAAAGGCATCATGTTCAGCAACCGTATGCCCCGGCGCGATTTCGATCAGCTTCGGGGTATATTGCTGCGCATCAGGATCATCGACCAGCTTCGACTTCAAGAACCGCAAAGGCGCGCGTGTATCGAGTGGACTTGGTAAGTCGCCCTGAAGCTTGACCCGCTCGCGCGACCGCTCGGTCTTTGGATCAGGATTTGGAACCGCTGATATCAGCTGACGCGTATAAGGATGGCGCGCATCCTCATAAATCTCCTGTCGGCCAGCGATTTCGACGACTTTGCCGAGATAGAGAACCATGACCCGATGGCTAATCTCGCGCACAATGGAGAGGTCATGGCTAATGAAAATCATCGCCAGACCAAATTCCTTCTGCAAGCCAATCAGCAAGTCTACCACCTGCGCCTGAACCGATACATCCAGCGCCGATACGGCTTCATCACAAACAACCAGTTTTGGTGACAGGATCATCGCTCTCGCAATGCCCACGCGCTGATTTTGGCCGCCGGATAGTTCGTGCGGATAGCGATTGATTAGCGCCGGGTCCAAACCAACGCGCGGCATGATTTCGCGCACACGGGCTTCGCGCTCAGCCTTGCCCAGCTGCGGCTCATGCACGGTCAGCGGTTCAGAAATTGACGTTCCAATTGTCATACGCGGATCAAGTGAGGCCATCGGGTCCTGAAAAACAATCTGCAAATCATCGCGCAGGCCATTCATGGTCTCGCGGTCGGCATGCGTAATGTCACGGCCCATCCAGGCGACCGTCCCCGCCGTCTGTGGAACCAGTTTCAAAACCGCGCGGGCCAGCGTCGATTTCCCACATCCTGACTCCCCAACCACGCCCAGTGTTTCCCCGGGTCGGAGGTCAAAACTCACCCCATCCACGGCGCGCAGCGGTTTTTTCTTGCCAAACAGGCCGCCGCCGACATTCACCGGGAAGTGGACCCTGACATCATCTGCGCGCAGGATCGGCTCTGTTTCAACAGGCGGCGCATCGCCGAGTGTTGGTCGGCCAGGCCGGTTCGGCTGGTCAATTCTAGGCACCGCATCGAGCAGCATTTTCGTGTACTCATGCTTTGGTGAGTAGAAAATGTCATCAATGCTGCCGCTCTCGACGATTTCGCCGCGTCGCATCACAACCACGCGGTCGCACATACGCGCAACCACGCCCATATCGTGCGTGATCAGAGCGATCCCTGTGCCGGTATCGCGCTTCAAATCGTTCATGAGGTCAAGCACCTGCGCCTGTACCGTGACGTCCAGCGCGGTGGTCGGCTCATCGGCGAGCAGCAGTTTTGGCCCACATAGCATCGCGATCGCAACCATAACCCGCTGCCGCATACCTCCTGAAAGCTCATGTGGGAATTGGTCCATCCGGCGCCGCGCTTCCGGGATACGCACTTGCTCCAGCCAATCGACGCAGCGTTTATTCGCCTCTTCGCCTTTGATGCCCTTATGCAGCGCGAGCACTTCACGCATTTGCGCGCCGACCGTCATGTGCGGGGTTAGGCTCGTCAGCGGATTCTGGAAGATCATAGACATTTCTTCGCCGCGTATCTTGCGCAGCGTCTTCATGTCTGCGGTCAGCATCTCCGTGCCATTGAAATTGACCGAGCCCGTGGCGCTGCCATTGTCCGCGAGCAGACCCATCGCCGCGAGAACGGTCTGTGATTTACCGGATCCGGACTCCCCCACGATGCCGAGACATTCCCCCGCCGCGACCTCGAAACTGGTGCCTTTCACAGCATTCACGACGCCATCAGGGGTGTCGAAGTCTACGCGCAAGTCACGAACGGTCAGGATAGGCTGGGTCATTGAGGGCCCTTTTTGTGCATAAACTTAGAAGGGCGTGAGAGAGGCGGCAAAGTCAACTCTTTTGACTGTAACTTAACGGCTTAATCTCGCCCACGCGCGTTGCGAAGCGCGTCTTCAACGTCCTTATCCCAGATCGGACGTTCACCGTTTCGAATACGTTGCGCATTATAGGCTCCTGGCGCCATCGTATCCAGGAAGATCGAATTATCCTCACCAAAGAGCGATACAGGCGCGAAATCATCGTTTTTAGCGGCCCACTTTTCGATTGAGGTTTTCGGGCCATACGCGTTTGGATCGAGCGCTGAAAACTGCGTCTCCTGTACCTGTTCGCGCAAGCGCTGCTGTGCGTCAGCAGCGGCGAAGGGATCGGGCGGCGGGCAATCCTCGCGGCGTTCATAGGACAGCTTCGCGCACTCCAGCCTGCGCAGTGTTTCCGCTGCTTGGGCTATATTTGATGGTGGTTGATCTGAGGTTTGTGCCTTGCCATTAGGCGCTGCCACGACGGTCTCTGATGCGTCAGGGCTTTCGATCAGGCTGGTGACATTGGATGAGGGTGCTTGTGCAGGTTTATTTTGCACGGGCTCAGGTGTCGCCGGAAATGGCTGCTGCGCCTCAACAGGTTCCAGCCCTGATTGTTCGATAGGTTCAGGGGTTTCTTCGATCACCGCCGGCTCTGGCTCCGGCAGCACGATGTCTGTCACAAGTATAACGCTCACAGGGTCCGGCCGAGAAATGTCCGCCCGCCCCGGCTCTTGCATCACCATCCACACAAACACAATGGCATGGACACTCGCGGCAGCTGCAAAAGCCGCCCACGTTTTGTGAGATTCAAGAGACCTCAGCACCCTGTCCATACCAGACCCTATGAAGGGCAGGGGCGGGGAAACAACTTAAAGCCTTGTCATACGCTTTTTGCGCGACCTTAAACCGGCATAGCAATCCGCTGATTCACAAGGTCTCTATAGTCACTCACTAAGGCTTCGCAGACCTGCGACGGCTTATAGGACTGGCCCGCAATTTCGGCGACCGGTGTAATTTCAGCCGCAGAACCCGTGATAAAGCATTCGTCAAAGGTCGAAAGCTCGTCCGGCAGAATTGCGCGTTCGATAACCTCGATTTGACGGGCTTTTGCGAGCTTAATCGCCGTTTGGCGCGTAATTCCGTTCAGGAAGCAGTCCGGTGTTGGCGTGTGCAGTGCGCCATCGCGGGTAAAGAAGATATTCGCGCCCGTCGCTTCTGCAATCTGGCCGCGATAATCTAGCATAAGGGCGTCGGCATAGCCATTTCGCTCCGCTTCGTGCTTGGACAGCGTGCAAATCATATACAGGCCAGCGGCTTTGGCGTGACACGGTGCGCTATCGGGCGCTGGGCGTCGCCAGCTGGCATGCGTCATCGCGATGCCCTTCATCTTGTCGGCGAAATAGTCACCCCAGGCCCAAACGGCGACCGCGAGGTGGATCGTATTCTTTTGCGCTGAAATGCCCATCATTTCACTGCCGCGCCAAGCGAAGGCACGGACATAGGCGTTTTCCAGTCCGGATTTAGACAGCGCCTCGGCCTTGATGCTCTCAAGCTCATCAACACTGACGGGCAACTCAAAGCCCATGATCTTTGCTGAATTGGCAAGCCGCTCTGAGTGGCGGCGTGAGGCGTAGATGACGCCACCATAGGCGCGCTCACCCTCAAACACGCAGGAGGCATAGTGCATCGCATGGGTCAGGACGTGAACTTTAGCCTCGCGCCAAGGCGTGTAGTCGCCATCCATCCAGATATAGCCGTCGCGGTCATCATAGGGCAGGTCTGCCATTTGCGTCTTCCTGTCTTGCACTTTTATGCGTTTCAACGGCATTGTCCGATCACTATGCCTGATGTCAACCAGATTAGACGCTATGAGGCCGATTTGAAGATGCGGTTAAATGTGTCTGTGTGCCTCAATCTGCGTGATGAGGATTGGTCATGAGCGAGGGCGAGGGCAAACACCTTCTGATCGTTGATGACGATGATCGTATCCGCGATCTCCTGAAGCGGTTTCTGGCGATGGGTGGGTATCAGATCACGACGGCACAGGATGCAGCTGCGGCGCGCAAACTGTTTCAGACTTTCGATTTCGATCTGACGATTCTCGATATCATGATGCCCGGCGAAGATGGGCTAAGCTTGCTCGCGGCCCTGCGTGATGAAGGGAATCTGACGCCGGTTTTACTGCTCACAGCCCGCGGGAATGCAGAGGACCGGATCGAGGGGCTTCGCTTGGGCGCGGATGATTATCTGCCGAAACCTTTCGAGCCAGAAGAACTGGCACTGCGTGTTGCGGCCATCCTTCGACGCACGCACACGCCGGAACCCCCCGGCGAGGTCGAAATGTCTGGCCTTGTCTTTGACGTCCAAAAAGGTGTTCTGAACGGTCCTGAAGGCCCAATCCGCCTGACCGATGGCGAATTACAGCTCCTGACATTGATGGCGGCTGTGCCCGGTGAAGCGTTCCGGCGTGAAGACCTCGCAGAACGGGCCTCCAATGGCAGCGAACGCAGCGTTGATGTTCAAGTCACCCGCTTGCGCAAAAAGATCGAGCCGGACCCGAAAAATCCGATTCACCTGCAGACGGTGCGTGGTGTCGGCTATCGATTGATGCCGGACTAGGAGCGAAATATGAGTTCTTTCCGTCTTCGCAATTACACCCCACGCGGTCTAAATGCTCGTCTAGCGCTGTTGGTGGCGTTACCGGTTGTGCTCGTTTTCGCGATTTTCGCGGTCTATTACTACCAAGAACACATCAAGGATGTGAACGAGAAACTCTCCCAGTCGATTGCCCGTGAAGTCGGCTTGATTTTGCAGGTCTGTGAACGCGAAGACGGCGGTCTGGCGCTTGAAATGGCGATGGAAGATCAGTTGGGCCACAGCGTTGAGTGCGATTATGCGGGCAGCATGACGTGGCCGCCGGAGGCTAAGCCAAATTTTGGCTATTACGATGTGCTGCGCCTTCAGCTGGAAACTTTTGTCATGCGCCCGGTTGAGGTTCGCTTGGTTGATGCCGGTGACGTTCTGGATTTCCGCAGCCAGATCGGAGACGTGACCGCGCGGGTTCTAGTGGATCGCAAACGTGCGCTCGCCACAAATACGCATTTTACGATCGTCTGGGTTCTTGCTGGCACTTTGCTGATGCTGGCTTTGGCGTTTGCATTCCTGCGCAATCAGGTGCGATCGATCCTGCAACTAACCGAAGCGGCCAAAGCGTTTGGCACAGGCCGTGATCTGCCCGGTTATCGCCCGTCTGGCGCGACAGAGATCCGCGACGCCGCAAGAGCTGTAACCAATATGAGAGCCCGACTGACAGCGTTTGCGGATCAGCGCACTGCGATGTTGGCGGCTGTCAGCCACGATCTGCGAACCCCGCTTACGCGACTGAAACTGCAATTCGCCATGATGGAAAACACTGAGGAAATTGAAGGGGCGCGGGCCGACCTCGATGACATGGCGAAAATGTTGGACGAGTATCTGGCCTTTGCGAGCGGTGAGGAGGTTGAGAAGCCCGAAGAGCTTCGGCTCGATCATATGGCGCGCACAGTTGTGGATCGGATTGATGGCGCGGACGTGATTGAAAGTGCGGAAGTGTCTGTAACGGTTAGGCCGATGGCGCTGTCGAGGTCCCTTTCCAACCTGGTCAGCAACGCTCTGGGTTACGCAGATCGCTGCGAGGTTCGCCTTATAAAAGGGCCGCGTATGGCGGAAATCCTGATTGATGATAACGGTCCGGGCATTCCCGAAGATAAGCGCGAAGATGCGTTCAAACCGTTTCACCGCCTTGATGAAGCGCGAACCCAGAACATTGCCGGCAGTGGACTGGGCCTCACTTTAGCGCGCGATTTTGCAAGGGCCCATGGCGGCGATATCCGCCTTGAGGATAGCCCTATGGGTGGCCTGCGTGTGCGTTTGCGGCTGCCTTATTGAGGTTCTTCTACGCTTGTTTCGTTAGGCTCTTCGTCCCCCGTCTTCGCTTTTGAGCGCGTTTTTCTGCCCTGAAACCATTCCGCGCGCGCCTCGAGCTTGAGCAATTCAGCGTCCAGCGCTGCCATTGTGCGCGTCAGGTCCGGGCTGGTTTCCTGTTTCCAGGCGCGCTCTGCGCTGGCAATCGCCCAGCCGAGTGCTCCAATTTGCAGCGGAAGGGGGATCGTCTTACCGCCGTCGAGGCCGCACGAGGCAAGCGCCCATCGCGCTGTCGCGGTGCGTCCAGATACACGCATTTTGAGGCCGGTGAGATTGCTATCGCGCCATTTCAGATAGGATTTTGTGCCGTCACGCATGTCTTCCATAGCCTCAAACCGCATCATCAGCACATCGAACAGGCGCGTTCGCGGGCTTTCGTCGGTGTCAAAAGCGCCTTCGCTCATCGCTTTATCAAAGTGTCCTTCAATAGCGGCGGAGAGGTCGATTTTATCCGCGAGACCGTGAAAGTCGGCCAAGTTAAGCCCGGCCTCATCTGCGATGTGTTTCAGCGTGAGATCAGACCAGCGCGTCTCGGCGGCGAGTTTCAAGGCCGCTGGGATGGCTTTGGAGAGTAAATCATCGCGGGTCATTTCGTTTCCTCGGTCAAGGCTTGATCGCGCGCAATTGCGGCTGCGACGGCGTTTCTGAAAAGAGATGGCATGGCAGTCTCGTCCATCAAGACCTCAAGCGCGGCTTGCGTCACACCGTTGGGCGATGTCACGTTCTGGCGAAGCGTGGCCGCCGTTTCAGGAGAGCCTTCCATGAGCGCGCCCGCGCCCTCGACCGTCTTACGTGCGAGGCGGCCCGCGAGATCGGCGTCGAGGCCGTGCGCGACGCCAGCTGCGGCCATGACTTCAGCCAGCAAAAAGCCGTATGCAGGTCCGCAGCCGGAGATCGCCGTTGCTGCTGGAAGAAGCGTTTCGGGGATTGGGCCTTCGACGGCACCGAGGGGTGTGAGGAGACTTGAGAGATGCGCACGGGTCTCTTCGCTGGTGTCATCCTTGAAGCTGGTGAGCGTGACGCCCTTGCCGACAAGGCCCGGCGTATTGGGCATCGCGCGAGCGACATTTGGGGTGCCGAGGCGGGCCTCAAGTGTTTCGAGTGATACACCGGCCATAACAGACAGGACTTGCGTTTCAGGGGCGATATGGGCGCGAATTGTATCGCTGACGGACGCGAAGATTTGCGGTTTTACGGCGACGATGAGCGTTTTTGCTGGCGTCGGCGTCTCATTCAGCTCGATGTCACCGGAGGTGGCCAAGTCTTGCAGAGCCTCGCTCGGATTTGGCTCATGAATCGATATTTGCCCTCTCAGCCCTTGTTTCAGCCAGCCGCCGAGCATGGCCGATCCCATTCGACCCGCGCCGATTAAAGTGAGGTGTGGCTGGCTCATAATCTGCTCCTGTGTTGCGGGGTATGTAGGAGGTCTGAGCGCGATCTGGAAGTTGAGTTTTGGTCTTTTTTGCCTCGCGCTGACGCCCTTCGGGCGAGCGAGGCGAAGCGGGTTCCCGATCGTCGCTTCGCTCCTCCGATGAACCAGGCCGCAGGCGCTCTCTCCGATTAAGAGATACAGCCTTGAGCTTGGTTCATGTTCGCGAAGCGAACGGAACCCGCTTCGTGCTGCCCTGAGCGCCTTCGGCGCAGCAGCACGAAG
>JBCBCO010000047.1:0-14221 GCA_038630445.1 Pseudomonadota bacterium
CCAGATTACGTGCCTGCGACACCGACCGGCCAACCGCCTCCAGAACAGCGTTCGCCCCCATTTTCAGCTTATGCTTCATGTGCACGGGGCTGGTCGAGATGAAGGTGTGAATACGGGGCCGCGCCGCATGCCGCACAGCCGCGCCACAACGATCAATATCGCCTTCGGTGGAACGGGCCAGCCCACAAATCACAGCCTCTTTAGACCGACGTGCAATTTCGCTCACGGCTGCAAAATCACCTGCAGACGCTGCCGGGAACCCAGCCTCAATCACATCGACGCCCATGCCTTCAAGCAGGTCGGCCAGAGCGAGCTTCTCATTATGTGTCATCGACGCGCCGGGCGATTGCTCGCCATCGCGCATTGTTGTGTCAAAAATAATAATATCAGAAGAGGTGCTCATGGGGCCGGCCGAGGATCAGTGAGTAGGAAGGGTGTCGTGTCTCCCCTGACCGCAGACCGTGTGCCTACACAGTCATGACAGCCAGGGGCTGATAAGGAGCGTTAGGCTCAATAGAGGCAAATTCTTGCTCATATGGTTTGCATGCGACCGATAAAAGCCTCTGTCAACCGATTAATCAGAACTCAGCGCAATATCTTCCCCTTTGCGGCGCCGATACCGAACATAGAGCACCCCGCCGATCAAAAATGCGAGACAGGCAACTCCGGCTATGACGGCCAACAGGATATTCCCGCTCAATATGGCCTCGATTGACTGCATCCCGAAGGCGATCACCGCAATCTTCGGTAAGATCCCGAGCGCCATCCCACCCGCATAGTGAAGGTAGGGCGCACGCACAGCTCCAAAAGCCATATTTACAATGATGAAGGGCCCTGCAGGTGCATTGCGCACGATAACACTGGCGAGAAACGCATTGCGCGCAATGAAGTCTGTAAACCGCTTGATCCGACCTTCCCCCAGCCGCTGCAGTGTCCCTTGCCCGAAAAACCGCCCCAGCCAGAACGTAATTGTCCCCGAACAAAGCGTCGCCACCCAAGACCAGACCGCACCCCATAAAGGCCCAAAGGCAAAAACCGCAATGCCGATCAACACAAATTGCGGCACGCCGATAAAGGCACAGCCACAAAATGTCAGGATGAGCGCCGGAACGCCCCAAGGCCCATCAGCAAACTGACCGATCGCATTCTGTAGCGCATCAAGATTGATGAACCCGGTATAGCGCCCAAACAGAAAAAGACTGAGCAGAAACCCTAAAAGCCCGAGTGTCACAAACAGACGGACGCGGCTTCTCACCGGCGGCTGCTCATGCGGGGAAGACGAATCGACCATATCTTCCCCTGCGCGTCTCGCGGAACTTGGTCAAGCGATCTGTTTACGCACCCGTATCCGCGTCTGCCAAACACGCCTCGATTTTACTGAGGTTCATTTCAAACGGGCCATCCTTACCGTCATAGATAATAATGCCCATTTCAACGACTTCAGCCGGATCAAACACCGCATCAGGCACAGACCGACCCCAGATCGAGGCCTTCAACCTGTCAAATTTCAGAACACCGTCACCCCACTCCCCCTCAAGTGAGCCTTGGATGTCGGTCCTGAAAGCGATCCGCCGCCCAAATGACGTAACATTTGTCCGCAGCGTCATGGAATAGGTTCGCGCGTCGCGCTTCATATGCACCTTTAGGTGATCCGCGCCCGCCATGGTGCCAGGCCGCATCGGAATGCGAATAGAGCTGAATCCACCGCCATTCGTATTCGTCACGCCTTTGAACAGCAGGGTCCCATCGCTCAACACCGACCCACCACTCGACAGGCCGCCCATCACGCCATCATTGACGGTTTGCCACGGGTTTTCGGTGTCGGTCGCACTGTGCTCGATCAGGGTTTTACACGTCATCGTCTCTGCCAAAGCTGGACCGGTTGCTAAACACGCTGCTGCCGCAGCCAGTATTGCTATGCGCATGGGGTCTCCTGTTTGGCCTCTATACGCGCCGCGCAGGAAAAAGGATGACGGACTGACCTGCGACTATGCGTCGGCCAGCATCGCTTCGCTCATACTCCAGAGACGATCTGCCTTCTCTTCATCGCAAATCCACTCGCGCGCATGCTCCCAGCGTTGACTGTCTTCGGTGGCCAGCTGTGCAATATCGCAATCCTCGCAATACTCTCCACCGCGATCATTCAGTTGAGCCGATGTCGCCGCCCAAACCGACGTTGAGGCCCCCTGCTCCGGCGTTTTGAACATGGCCTGCACAGCCGGTGGAATGGTCCCATCCGGGTTCTTCCATCCCAGAGCTGCCATTTCCTCATCCGTAAGGTGTCGCTGCAGCGGGGTAAAAATCCCGCCGGGATGCACACCAAACGCGGTCACACCATACTCATCCCATTTCCGATCAGCGCCCAGCGCAAAGAGTGCATTGGCCGATTTCGCCTGCGCATAGGCATCCCACTTGTCATACTCTTTTTTCTGGTAGTGGGGATCATCCCAATTCACATCGCCGCGCACATGCGCGGTCGAGGATAAGGCGACCAGACGCGACCCATCCGCTTTCTGTAATGCAGGCAGCAGACCCAGCGTCATCGCCATATGGCCCAAATGATTGACCCCGAACTGCTTCTCCCAGCCGGGCCCAACGCGGTCCAGCGGACAGGCCATGATCCCGGCATTGTTGATTAGAATGTCCAAAGGGCGACCCGTCCCGACATAGTCATTTGCAAAGGCCTTCACCGATGCCAAATCGGCCAGATCCATAGACGCGACTTCAATATCACCAGACACCTCACCCAGCGCTTTAGCAGCCGCATCTGGTCGACGCGCTGGCACGGTGACGGTCGCCCCAGCGCTGGCCAGCGCCCTCACAGTTTCAATCCCGATACCGCTATAACCACCTGTAACAATTGCATTTTTACCGCTTAGGTCGATCCCTTCCAAAGTATCAAGGGCAGGCGTTTTTGCCCCAAATCCTGATCCAACCGGTTTTTGATCCTGTGCCGCCATGGCTTCCTCCCTGTTTATCTCTTTCTTAAACAGCCTGACACTGGCAAGCCTGCGGTGCAAGCCTCGACAGAGTTTCGCACAATTCCTAAGTCTATAGTGTAACAAAATGACAGGAACGCTTTCAATGCTCCGCCATCTTCTCACTTGTCTTACGCTCTGTCTCAGTGCCGCTCTTCCAGCAACAGCCCAGTTTGGCCCCGATGAACCGACACCTAAGACGACGCAAGAACGCTATGCAGAACGCGCGATGGCAAACGCCGCGCAATTCAGCGGCACGACTGAGAATATTGTCGCCAGCCCAGAAGACGGTCTGGACCCTGAGCGAATGCAATTCTGGTTCGATCAGGCGCGCGGTGTCTATGAACCGCTTTGTGAGGATCGCACCACAGCGAAAGATCTCTGGTCGCGCAACTGTTTCAGATTGGCCGACATGTACCGTCGCGGCGTCGGCGTTGAACAGGACTACAAGGTCGCCACCCGCCTCTATCTCGCCGCGTGTGAGCAGGGCGACAATCTCGATGCCTGTCTGGCCCAGGCTTATATCGATCATTCGGGCAAAGGCGGCGAGCGAAACTGGACCCGCGCCAGATCGCTCTATGAAGCTGCCTGTGATCAAGACTCGGCCATTGGCTGCGCGGGCCTCGGCAATATGGTCTATCGTGGACAGGGCGGCATCACTAATCGCCGCCGGGGCGCGTCCTTGTTGAGGCAGGCTTGCAATGATGACTATGCTTGGGCCTGCGAGCGCCTGGATGGCTTTGGCCTGCCATCAGGTCGATAGATTAGGCACGCCGCGGGTTTGACGGATACGCGCTTCGTGACTATTTCAGCACTGTGGTGATTTGGCCGGTCGGCTTGCAGCCACGTTAAACAAGTCGCTAAAAGGCCGTGCGGACAGGTGCTGAAAGCGTCCTGTCTTCCAGCCTCCCGAACAGCGACAGTATGATGGAGGCGGCACATGCCGATCAAAATTCCAGACGCGTTGCCGGCTCGCGACACTCTGATCAAAGAAGGCGTCGCAGTGCTCTCCGACAGCGATGCGATCCTCCAGGACATCCGCCCGCTCCAGATCGGCCTCCTAAACCTGATGCCGAACAAGATCCGCACCGAAACCCAAATCGCGCGTTTGATCGGCGCATCGCCACTGCAGATCGAAATGACGCTCGTCATGGTCGGCGGGCATACGCCCAAGAACACACCGCAAGATCACCTGATAAGCTTCTATCAGAACTGGAAGGACGTGAAGCACCGCAAGTTCGACGGCTTCATCATTACGGGCGCGCCGATTGAAACGCTGCCCTTCGAAGAGGTCAGCTATTGGAATGAACTCAAAGCGATTTTCGAGTGGACGCGTACACATGTTCACTCGAGCTTTTTTATCTGTTGGGGCGCAATGGCGGCGGCCTACCATTTCCAAGGCGTGCCAAAACATCAGTTGAGCGAGAAGGCGTTCGGCGTCTATCGTCACCGCAATCTTGCGCCCGCTTCACCCTATCTGTCTGGCTTCAGTGACGATTTCCAGATCCCCGTCAGCCGCTGGACAGAGGTGCGCCGGGGTGACATTGAAGCCGCTCCCGAACTGAAAATCCTGATGGAGAGCGACGATACAGGCCCGTGCCTGCTAAGCGAGCCTGCGGCCCGTAACCTCTATTGCTTCAATCACATCGAATACGACTCGACCTCGCTCAAAGAAGAGTACGAACGCGATCTATCGACCGGAAAGACAATAAACCTGCCCAACGACTATTTCCCTGACAATGACGCAAGCGCCCCGCCGCAAAACCGCTGGCGCAGCCACGCGCATCTTCTTTTCGGGAACTGGATCAATCAGACCTATCAGACAACACCATTTGAGATCGGCGACATAGGGCTCTAAACTCGGCCCATGTCAGCCGCACTCGTCCCGGAACTTTATGTCACCCATCTGGGAACCAGCCTTGCTTTCTATGAAGACCTGCTTGGCTTCGAACTTGTCTATGACAGACCAGAAGACAAATTCGCCTATGTCCGGCGAGGTTCAGCCGAAATCATGCTGGAAGAACCAATAGGGCGCACTTGGCTGACGGGCGACCTGGAACACCCATTTGGGCGCGGGATCAATCTTCAAATTCAAATTGACGATATCCACGCTCTTTATAAGCGATGTCAGTCTACTGATGTCCCGATTTTCCTGCCCTTAGAGACGAAAACCTACACTCGACGCGACGATACGGTTTCCCAAACGCAATTCATCGTGCAAGACCCAGATGGATACTTAATCAGGTTGGCGCAGATCACGCGCTCCACCGACGATCAAACATAAGACCGAACATGACTTATTTTGCCAATGAACCCGACCATATCACCGAGATCCGTCGCCAATTGCAGCGCTATGTCGCCGAACATGCGCCGCGCGAGAAACGACGCGAATGGGACAAGGCGTCAACCTGGCCGCGCGATGTCTTCAAAGGCATCGCCGATATGGGGCTCATCGGGCTGACCATCCCGGAAGCATATGGCGGAATGGGCCAGGACATTGTCGGCGCAACAGCGGTGATTGATGAGCTTTCTCAGGCCGGTGCCTTCCTCGCAGGTCCTTACATTCACGCAGCTTTTTACGGGGGCATGAACCTCTCGGAGAACGGTAGTGAAGAACAAAAGCAGGCCTTGCTGCCTAAGCTCGCCAAAGGCGAGATGTTTCTCTGCTACGGCCTGTCTGAACCGAATGTCGGCGGTGATCTCGCCAGCGTGGAAACCCGCGCGGAAATGGACGGCGACGAGATTGTCATCAATGGCGCAAAGCGCTGGTGCACAGGTGCGGACTGGTCGGACTATATCTATTGCCTCGTGCGCTCCGGCCCGCCAGAGGCGCGCTACAAGAACCTGACTTTCGTCCTGATCCCAACCGATGCTGAAGGCGTCTCCATGCAAGGGATTGAGCATTCCAACCTGCGCTACACCAAATCAATGGACGTCTATTTCGACAATGTCCGCCTCCCAAAAAGCGCGATTGTTGGCGGTGAGGAGAACTGGAATCAAGGCTGGAAAATGCTCGCCGGACGCGCCCTCGACGTCGAGAAGATTGAGATTACGGCCGTCGCCTACGGCATCGCCCGCGCTGCGGTAGAAGAGGCCTGGCAATACGCCCAGGAACGCGAGCAATTCGGCAAACCCATCGGCCAGCATCAGGCGATCAGGCACAAACTCGTCACCGCGCGCACCAAGCTTCAGGCCGCCAAGCACATGCTCTATCACGGCGCCTACCTCGCCAATACTGATCAGCCTTGCAGCATCGAAACCAGCATGGCCAAGCTGTATTGCGCCGATGTCGGTGTTGAGATCGCCACGACCTGCCAACAGGTGATGGGGGCCTACGCCCTGTCAGATGCCTACGATATGGAACGCCATGTCCGCGATCTCCTCGGCATGCCAATCGTGGGCGGCTCGAGTGATATGCAGAAGAACAATCTTGCCAGCCTGATGCGTCTTTAAATTGAAGATCGGCGCGAAAGCCTGCGGCTGATTGAATTAACAGTAAACGATGCGATTGTAGTGGTTCTGTGTGACAGACTTTATAAGTAGCGGTGTTACGCCGTGCGCCCAGTAAAATATAAAGCGAATACTCCTATGACAATCGAAACTACACCATCGCTCGAAGAAGCGACTACGATTACTATTGGCTATTTTAACGTCGAGGTGTGGCCTTCAAAATATAGTGACCCAAACAACCTACCGCTATCGCGCAGAGAATTGGAGGCACTCTACTTTTTCTCTTCCGGACTCAGCGGTTTGCAAGTTGCCGATAGAATGAGTGTAAGTCCTCATACTGTGGATACTTATAAACGGCGCTTCTTCGACAAATTGGGTGTGGACTCTATTGTTCAAGCGTCCGCTATAGCTATTGCTGTTGCCTGCGGGGGTTCTGTCACAAAAAATTCATAAAAAGTCACGGATTCGCGTGATTGGGGAATTTTCAGAATCCTAAAAGTATTTAATGCAGCTGGGAGGCTTGAAAATGAAAAATTTAAACAAGGTAAAATGTCTATCTCTACGCTCAATGAGCGATTTGTGGGCGACCGCAAACACACTTCAGACGAATACATCGCCTATATTCGAAGACGATGAAAAGCTCGTCGATGTGAGGGACCGCCTGATCGAAGAACAAATTGAACTGGCAAAGAATATTCAGGGAATAAAAGCCCAAACAGTCGATCAAGTCTGGGAAAAGCTGAATATATGGGCGATGTCCGTTGATCTATCTGAATTGGATAATGAAACGTATGACAGCCATCATCAGAAAGTAGCACTGTCTGCAATTCAGGACTTAAGTGATCTACTCAGTGTCAAATCAGATAAGGCTGTTAACGCAGCCTAAACCTGAAACACGGCCAGAACAGCGCCTATTCCGGCAACCAGCGTAAACATGAGCGTCAGCCCGACCGCGACAATGCGCTGGCTCTTGCGGCGGCGCTTAGCCCCGGGTGGCGTCTCACCTTTCTTAAACCCGCGCAAGGTCCACGAATTGGTGAAAAATCCAAACGCAGCGATAAAGGCACACACCCCGGCCCCAATCGCTCCGCCGAGAATGGCAAGCGCCCCGGCAGCAAGCAGCAGAAAGACCGTCGGCGCGGACACAGATTTCAGGAGATTGCGGACCTGGCGATCTGCGCGGCCAGCGTCCAATCCGTCATAGAAACAGTTCGGCGCAATAATCGCTGCGACCCAGCCTGCACCAGTGGCCAATCCCAAAAGGACGGCGGCACCGCCCTGCCCAAACTCTCTGATCGCCTCAAGCATGCGAGACCTCCCAATAGAAGCTCGCTACAATGATTCGAGATGTTACAGTGAGGTGTGACTTACGACGTCGCCTCAGCACCATCGAGCAAAGCGTAAGCGTCTGAAAGCTTTTCGATATAAGCGGACGCCTGATCAATCGCTGTTTCAAACTCAGCAACGGCCATATCCGCTGCTTCACGTTCGACCGTTGCTTGCCCATCAATCTCAGTCATCACGTCGACGAAAGACAGTCTGACTTTCTTGGACAGGACAAGGACCTGCTCAAACGCGACAAGGTCTTTGCGCAGGTTTAGATCGGCATCCTCAGCTGCGGCCGTTTCCAAAAGGCCGGACACCTGCCCTGTAATCTCTTCAAGATGGCGCGTCGCCCATTTGGCATCGGCCTCAACCGTCTTGAACACAACGCTGGCAGGGGCAGTCTCGATCTGAACGCGTTCGCGGTAAACCGTATCACGCGTTTTGATCGCTTCACCGAAGGCAAGCATGTTGAAGACTTCGGCGACGCCATTGCGCTGCGTGACCAGATCACGCTCGTAAACAGCCTCAGAAAACTTGGAGCAGCTATCGCGGAAATCCGACTGATCCTGAGTTTCACTGGCCGAGACGATCATCGTCGCAGCAGGGGTCATCGACACGGTTGCACATCCACCCAATGCAAGCAGAGAAACAAGTCCGATCGATAACATACGCATAGGCAAAACCCGCCAGTTATATATTTCACCCACAAAACGTATTGCAGGTGCGAAAAAGGCTGTCACGCCCCTTTATTCACACGTTAACAGTCGATAGGTGAAGAGCCTATGAACAAAGACTTACAATGTTGAAACTTTATGTACCGATAGAGGCGCGCCGCAGCGGCTTTCTGCGCGTGAGCGATCTGCACGAAATTTATTGGGAAGAATCGGGCAATCCGAACGGTTTACCGGTCATCGGCCTGCACGGCGGCCCCGGTGGCGGGTCAAGCCCTGAAATGCGCCGTTTCTTCGATCCACGCATCTACAGAATTATCCTTGTGGACCAAAGAGGGTGCGGAAAATCGACGCCGCATTCAGAACTCCGCGAAAATGATACCTGGTCTTTGATCAGCGACATCGAAGCGGTGCGCGAGCATCTTCAGATTGAGCGCTGGGTTGTGTTTGGCGGCTCCTGGGGATCGACGCTCTCACTGGCTTATGCCGTGACCCACACAGAACGTACGATTGGACTAATCCTGCGCGGAATTTTCCTGCTGACCGAAGCGGAAATCCGGTGGTTCTATCAGGAAGGCGCAAGCCGGATCTTCCCGGATGCCTATGATCGCTATATCGCGCCGATCCCCGAGGATGAACGCGGCGACCTGCTGCAGGCCTTTCACAAGCGCCTGACTGGCGATAATCGCGAAGAACGCCTTCGCGCAGCAAAAGCCTGGGCCTGTTGGGAGGGTGAGACGGTCACACTGCAAGGGCCAACCTCACTCGCCAAACGCTTTGAGCAAGACGATTTCGCCGACGCTTTCGCCCGTATTGAGTGCCATTATTTCGTCAATAAGGGGTTCTTCGAAGAGGATGGCTGGCTCCTGAAGCAGGCAAAAGAAAAGCTGCAATACATGCCCGGTGTCATCGTGCATGGGCGCTACGATGTTGTGACGCCGCTCTCCACGGCGTGGGCGTTGAAGAAGGCATGGCCGAAGGCAGAGCTGAATATTGTTCCGGCCGCCGGGCATTCCAGCATGGAACCTGGCATTGTTGATAAGCTCGTCCGGGCCACCCGCGATTTCGGTCGCCGCTTCGGTTAGGGCACCCCGCTTATGTTTCAGATCACAGCAAAAGGCCCCCGCGCTGAGATAGAGGCCGCATGGGATCACCTCGCATGGATCGACCCCTCCCCGGCGAGCGCTGTGGACGCGAAAGAGGAAACCCGCCTGATCTGGCGTCTGGACGCCTATGCAGAGACTGAGGACGCTGCCCGCGAATGCGTCTCTCTGATCACTGAGGTTTCGCCCGATCTGAACCCGACATTGGAGGCTCTGGAAGACCGCGACTGGGTAACCTTGTCTCTCGAAGGCCTTCCACCGGTTGAGGCCGGTCGCTTTATCGTGGCGGGAAGTCATGCGCTGACCAAAACCGCGCCTGGAAAGACCGATATCCTGATAGAGGCCGGCCCTGCCTTCGGCACCGGCCATCACGGCACGACGCTCGGCTGCCTTCTTGGCTTTGAGCATGTGCTGGCCAGCACCACGCCCAAACGCGTTCTGGATGTCGGCACGGGGTCTGGGGTGCTCGCGATTGCTGCGATTAAGACCGGGGCACGATACGCCATCGGAACCGAGATTGACGCCCAGAGTGTGCGGGTCGCCACTGAAAACGCGCGAAAGAACGGCGTCGCAAATCACTTCAAGGCCTATCAGACACGTGGCGGCATCGGCCGTCTGGCCCATCAAAGTGCGCCTTATGATCTGGTCTTTGCGAACATCCTCGCTCGCCCGCTCATCGGCCTCGCGCCAGAGATTGCGAAGCTCAACGCAAAGAACGGTCACGTCATTCTGTCCGGCTTATTGAACCATCAAGCGCCCCTTGTGAAAGGAGCCTATACAGGCCGCGGACTAACCCTAGTAAAGCAGATCAAACGCGACGGCTGGTCGACATTGATCCTTCGAAAGCCAGTGCTCTGACAGGTGCAGTTTGCGCTCGCTCGCAATGCTGACTAAGTGGAACCCATGAGACAGAATTTCGATGTAAAAGGCGGCCCGCAGATTGGCCGTCAGAACCTGACAAAACTTCGCGCTAAGATGGCCACCCAAGGCCTCGATGGCTTCTATGTTCCGCATGAGGACGAATTCCAGAATGAATACCTCCCCGATGCGAATGAGCGTCTGGCCTGGATCAGCGGCTTCACCGGATCCTTCGGCTCGGCCATGGTGCTGCGTGATCGCGCTGTCCTGTTCATTGACGGGCGCTATACGATCCAAGCGGCGGAACAGACTGATCATGACCTGTTTGAACGCGTCGCGATCCCTGATCCGGGCCCCTTTGGCTGGCTCGCGGCGCAGAGCTTGAGCGGCACCGTTATTGGTTACGATCCGAGCCTGATGACACCGAACGACGTCGCCTCGCTGGACAAAGCCGCCACAAAAGCAGGCGCGCAAATCAAGGCTGTCTCGAGCAACCCCGTCGATCTCGCTTGGGACGACCGTCCCGCCCAACCTCAGGCATTGATCGTTCCGCATAGCCTTGAGCATGCCGGTCAGGCCAGCGCCGATAAACGCGTCGAGATCGCAGCGGCGCTGCACGCCGACAAAGCCGATGCCGCTATCATTACTGCGCCAGCCTCTCTCGCCTGGCTGTTCAACATTCGCGGCGGCGATGTCGCCTGCTCGCCCCTTCCGCTTGGGCGCGCAATCCTTCGCAGTGACGGCAGCGCTGACCTGTTCCTCGATCCAATCAAAGTCTCTGACGGCCTGCTGGAGCATCTCGGCAATGAAGTCACCGTTCGTCCTTATGACGAGTTGAGCGATGGGCTTGCCGCCCTCAAAGGCCAGACGGTCAGCCTTGATCCGGGGCTGGCATCGGCCTGGTTCTTCCAGACTTTGGAAGACGCCGACGCCACAATTCTGCGCCAGATGGATCCGGTGCAAATCCCGAAAGCCTGCAAAAATGCGGCAGAACTCGAAGGCACAGCCAATGCGCATCGACGCGACGGGGCCGCGATTACGCGCTTTCTGCACTGGCTCGATACCGAGGGCCAATCCGGCAAGGTCACCGAGATCGATGCAGCGATTAAACTCGAGTCCTTCCGCGATGAAATCGGTGATTTGCGCGACCTCTCATTTGAGACGATTTCCGGCGCTGGGCCGAACGGCGCCCTGCCCCATTACCGCGTGAATTCCGCCTCAAACCGCGTGCTGGAACGCGGCAGTCTCTACCTTGTCGACAGTGGCGGGCAGTTCCTTGACGGCACGACTGACATCACCCGCACTGTGGCGATTGGGGAGCCAAGCACGGATATGAAGCGCCACTATACGCTCGTCCTGAAAGGCCACATCGCCCTCGACGCCGTGCGCTTTCCAGCCGGTACAACCGGCACGCATCTCGACATTTTAGCGCGCCATGCGCTGTGGCAGGCAGGCCTCGACTATGATCATGGCACAGGCCACGGCGTCGGCGTTTACCTCGGCGTGCATGAAGGGCCGCAGCGGATTGCCAAGCCCTGGAATGCCATCCCGCTCGCGCCGGGTATGATCGTCTCGAATGAGCCCGGTTTCTATCAAGAAGGCGCTTACGGCATCCGGATTGAGAACCTGCAATATGTCACGCCGCCTGAGCCGATTGAGGGTGGAGATCGCGACATGCTGGGCTTTGAATGCCTAACTTTTGCCCCGCTTGCGCGGGATTTGATTGATGTCTCCCTGTTGAGTTCGGGTGAACGCGATTGGGTCGATGACTATCATCAACGCGTCCTCGCCGAAATTGGCGGGCGGGTTGAAGGTGAGGTGAAGGACTGGCTGCAAGCGGCCTGCAAGCCGCTCTAGCCTGCTACTCTATTCTCTCCGTTCTTCTTGCTCGATAGGCAGATCGTCACTCGGTTCGATTTCACCAATCTCGACGTCGTTCAAATCAAAGCCGCTTTCAAATTCGAAGCGTTGTTCGGGAAATGCTTCCAAGCCCGCCTCGAACAGCGTATCGATCTCTTTGATCACCATCGTTGTCAGCTGGGTTTCAGCTTTTTCACTCCATCCCTGTTCGCTTTTCACAATCTTCGAACGTTCGACGGTTTTCTCGCGCGGCTTGACCCAGCTTGGATCGTTAAAGCTGTATCCGGGTGCATCGCTGTAGGGTTGGCCCCAGATAAAGGTTCTGGGCTTATATCCCCCCGTACCCGGACAGCGCAGCCCGGAATAGGACATGAAGTCGGTGTTAAAGCGGTAGGTCACCTCGCCATCTTTATTTTTACCGACTTGAATATAGCCCTCCATAAGCCCGCGGTGGAGCATGACGGGTCGGCGCGCTCTACAGTCACACAGCCCTAAGGACTGAACCCGGTAACGCCGCGTTTTGGGATCGATGCGAACCGAGAAACGACCCGCATGCTTGCCGCATGTCGCATCGCTGTAAATCTCAGCCGCATTGTCATAGGTTACGAAGTTGAATGTCGTATCATCCAATTGATCGGAGAAGCTCTCATAGAGTTTTTTAAGCGCTTCATCTTTGGTGATCTGCTCTTTTCCTGTCAGTTCCTTGATGAGTTTGTCGCCAATGGCAGACGCTGCCATCCGGCGGGCAAATTGCTCATAACTGTCAGATGTCAGAAAGATATTGGCCGCTTCGGCAAAGCTCGACAGCGCGCCAAATCCAAACAGCGTCGCCACATTATCCACGCCATCCATTGCGCCGGCGACGAACTGCGTCAGACCTGTCGACACGCGCATATTCAGCCGCGCCTGGTTTTGAAAGTTCATCGCGGTTTTCGCTTCAGCGGTTCTTGCGCCCGGAAAAACGCCCTCCAGACAATTCTGGATAACATCATTCATGGCAAGGCCGAGCCCGTTCTCTGTCACAACTGATCCACTATGGCAGAGCGTTCTTGCCTCCGCCCGGGGGGCAGAAACACTCGCGATGAGCAGCGCGACGGCAGCGGCGCTGGCAAGTTTGATAAGGCTTGAAATGGACATCTTACGATCCTCCCTGATGCGCAAGAAAATCAAGGTTAACGGGTAGAAGTCAAGAGTCGCGCAAGTGAAACCGCCGGACGATGTTGCCACCTCACGGTATAAAGGCCGGGTGCGCTCTTTGTGAACGCTGGTCTAGTGCCTGCCTTGTCAGCAGGCGATCGCGCCCAGAAAGAGCGCACCCACGGCGGTGTGTTTTCTGTCTTCCTCTGACAGGTCAAGGCCTGAAAGAGGTCCGGGCTTGGTCGGTTTTACGGGGTTTCTCGCCCCAACCGTATCAGATCGCTGACCGGTGTCCCTTTGCTCTGCCCGACTGTGACGTGCGGAACGTTCCGAAGCAGCCGCAGACCGCCGCTCTCGCCCTCATTTCCAGCCGTTCTAGAAAGGACCTCTTCAGAGGGGAGATGCGGAGCAGTATACGCGCATTCTGGAGGGCGGGGATAAGTTTTTGGATTTCTCAATACTGGTGGGGTACTGGGTGGGGGAGAGAGATAGGGCGGCCGCTCCGCGACCATCTGATCCGGGGGATCAGATGAAGATGAAGGATAGGGCAATAGTGATTGTGCGTATTGGCTAATTCACTCAGCTCGTCAGCTAAACGACTTAATTTATAGAAAATCTGCCTGTCCGTCGCTCAAAACGCGGTGAAAAGCCATTTTTGCTTCTGATACGTAAGTGGAGCACCATATGATATTCAAGATCATCAAAAATTCGGCTCACAATTATATATTTCGGTGATGCACTATGCTCATTACAACTATTGGTTGGATATTAGCCCCATGACACCAGAATTTTTTATTAGCGAATAACCACCATACAATTTTATGACCCAGTCTCCAAC
>JBCBCO010000048.1:0-14116 GCA_038630445.1 Pseudomonadota bacterium
ACGCGCGCCAGCACCAGCACATTGACGCGCGAGACCCCTGCCCGTTTGAGCGCAAGTGTCGCCGCCGAAAGCGTCGATCCCGTCGTATAGACATCATCGACCAGTGTTACAGTTGCGCCCTCCAGCTGATCTTTTCGCGTGTCTCTCACCGCAAAGGCCCCGGCAACATTCTTCCGTCGCTGCCGCGCTGTCAGTCCGCCTTGGCTCGGTGTAGCTTTTACGCGCTTTAATCCATCCACCATCAACCCCGTGCCGGTACGCCGCGCAACCGCCTGCGCCAACCACCCGGCCTGATTAAAGCCGCGCCGCACCAACCGCTGATAGTGCAGCGGAACAGGCACAAGCCAATCAGTGTCCTCCAACAGATCCGACCCCGCCATCGCCATCCAGGTCCCCATCGCGCCCAATCCATCGCGGCGACCACCATGCTTGAACTCAAGGATCATCTGGCGGGTGACGTCATCATAGGCGAGCGCCGCACGCGCCTGATCCCAACGCGGCGCTTTCGCAGCACACGCCCCGCACAGGCTTTCCGCACCCAAGTCGATATCGAGAACAGCCGCACAAGAGCGACACCCGCCGCCATTGAGAAACCGAAGCTTCGCAAAATCCTCAGGCGCGATAACCCCTTCGCCCCCGTGGCGCTCTCCAGTCAGGACAGACCGAGCGGGCCAGACAAACTCAGCGACAGACCGAAGCCCGGCTCTCGCCGCTGCACCCATCCGCGTCATATCCGTCTCAAGAAAACCCACGCTTTTCCCACAATCATCGAGCCGCGCCGAATCTCATTGCACAGTCGAAATTATGGAGGGATGGCAGAGAGAGTCGAGTCTTTTCTATTCCGGAAGGGACTAGCCTCTCTTTACGAGCCTTGAACTGTTCGATCCCGAACCTGTGCAAACAAATCCAGCACAGGCTTCACAACCTTACTCCCTGCCTGTCCGAGCCGCATGGCTTGGCCCAAGCGTTTCTCAATGTGAGCATCCAGATCGGCCTCATTCGGCCTATCCACCCAGAACATAACGACTGAGGGGATCACAGCAGACAAAAGCCCGCGCTTTGTCTGTCGGTTATAGTCGGTCGCGGTGTCGCCGGCTGCTTCCCAGACTGCATCAGCGATCGCCCAAACCGTTCTACTGGCCGCGCCCGCGCGCGTTGGGAACACGCCGCATACAGCCGCTTTCTTTACCGCTTGGCGATAGGGATCGAGCTGCGCGAGCCAGAGTTTCAACCCTTCTGCAACGCGCTCATGGGTCCGTAACTCTGACAGATCACGAGCGGCCATCTCTTCGAGCATTTTATCGGCGGCGCGCTGAAACATGTGATCGATCAGGTCATTGACGCCGCCGGGCGCTGCCAATGCACACTCGCCCTCACTCAGGCCTGCCTGCGAAGCCGCAGATTTCGCGTTTGCTTCGCTCCAGCCGCGCTCGTCCGCAATCGGCAAAAGCGCTTCTAACCAGCGATCTTTCAGCGTGTGCGATGGTCTCTCCATGATTCTCACTCCGGGTGTGGGCAAATGGGACACCCCATGATATAGGCGCGTTTTGAAATTGAGGCAGTGGCTATTTTGCCCCGTCTCCACAACACATACGCCAATGGAGAGTTCACCATTATCCAGATCACCGTCCGCGACAACAATGTCGAGCAGGCCCTGCGCGCGCTCAAGAAGAAGATGCAGCGCGAAGGCCTCTTCCGCGAAATGAAGTCCCGCACTTACTTTGAAAAGCCCTCTGAAAAGAAGGCCCGCCAGAAAGCAGAGGCAGTTCGCCGTGCACGCAAACTGGCCCGCAAACGCGCCCAGCGTGAAGGCCTGCTCTAGGCTTTATTTTCGTATGTGTTTCAGCGCCTCTCAGCCCATGGCTCGAGAGGCGCTTTGTATTTGAGGCTCTCATGGCGTTTGAACTCTATCCAGCAATCGATCTGAAAGACGGCCAGTGCGTTCGCCTTTTGCGGGGTGAGATGGATCAGGCGACCCAGTATAACGCAGACCCCGCAGATCAGGCTCGGCGCTTCGCGGATATGGGCTTTAAGAACCTGCACGTTGTTGATCTGAACGGAGCTTTCGCCGGTGAGAGCGCAAATTCAGACGCCGTAAAAGCCATCCTCAAAGCAACCGACGCCCCCGTCCAATTGGGCGGTGGCATTCGCACACGTGACCAGATCGACGCGTGGCTCGACGCAGGCATCTCCCGGGTGATCCTCGGCACAGCAGCCCTGCGCGA
Source organism: Pseudomonadota bacterium (assembly GCA_038630445.1). GTDB lineage: Bacteria > Pseudomonadota > Alphaproteobacteria > Caulobacterales > Hyphomonadaceae > Henriciella. Next base: position 2,226 of record JBCBCO010000048.1, read on the forward strand.
TCCCGATCTGGTCAAAGAGGCGGCCCGCGCGCTTCCAAACCAGATCGTCGTCGGCATTGACGCTAAAGACGGAATGGTCGCTGTCGAAGGCTGGGCCGAAACCTCCGATATGCCTGCAGTCGAGCTCGCCAAAGCTTTTGAAGGCTGCGGCGTTGCAGCCCTAATCGTCACAGACATTGCCCGCGACGGCATGAAGACCGGCGTCAATGTCGACTTCACAGGCCAAGTTGCAGATGCCGTATCAATCCCGGTTATCGCCAGTGGTGGCGTCGCCAGTACCTCAGATATAACAGCTTTGCGCGCCCATTCCGGCCAGCACGCCATTTCAGGCTCTATCCTCGGTCGTGCGCTTTATGATGGTGATCTTGATCCGGTCGAAGCCATCCGCCTCGCGGCCTAGTGCATCTCAATCTTGGCGTCGCGCTCAAGCAATCCAGCCAACTGACCCAGGCGCCGTTTTACAGTCCGGGACACCATATCCCTGTCGCTTTCGGTGACATTCAGGATCACATCCGTTTCCGCGATTTCAAGGGATGCACGCGCGAGGATGCTGGCCGATCGCCCGCTAAATACCCCCGCCAAACGCATCGCTGTGCCCAGGATGCGCGCCTGTTTCTGCTCAATCTCAGGACGCAGCGCCTTCAAATCCTCCGGTATCGCATGTTTGAACGTGTAGCGTGACGCGCAGGCGTGAGCCGCAAACAAACGCTCGCGATGATCAAGCAACGGATACGGCGCGCGCAAGACCTGCTCATAGACCAGATTAGGGCGGTGATCCGGGTGCATCCGCGCCCCTGTGTCGGCAAGATAGCAAGCCGTTTCAACTGTTTGCGCCGAAATATTCAAGGCTGCAGCAACCGGGGCGCAAAACTGCAGGAGCCCTGACGCATAGGCTTTGGTTTCAAAGGTCGGCCTTAGAAACAGGCGCAAAAAGTCATTCAGAGGGGTCGCACATTCTCCCTCACCATTCACCGCATCGCTAACAACTCCTTCACGCAGACCATAAGCGGAAATAGTCACACGCTCGACCTTGGCAGTTTTCATCAAGGCTTCGAGAACAATCGCAGTATGCAGAAGTGTCTCATATCGGCGCTTGGCAACGCGCTGGAGCCGGTTACGCGTGCCCTTATCAACGCGTGCAAAGTCAGCCGTATCGATCACTTCACGCACGTTTGCGATAGACAATTGATAGCCATGCAAAACCCGCAGCGGATACCCTGTCAGGTCCATGTGAACGGCCGCAACGTTGCGCCAGCCCCCGCCGACGCCGTAAAGGTCCCGCCCTTTGATCGGCAACAAATCAGAGGTTTTCAAAACCTGCCGCACGGCTTTCTTTCGCTTCTCAAGCGGCAGATCGGCATCTTCAGACCGTGCAAGAGGCCCAAGAAGGTGCGTCTCCCCTTCCCCGTGAACACGTCCGGACTTTAAGTATTGGAGCTCCATGCTTGATCCGCCGAGATCGGCAACGAGACCATCAACGCTGCCAAAACCCGCCGAAACGCCAAGTGCAGAGATACGTCCTTCATCGGCACCGGAAAGCACACGAACAGGCGTCCCCAAGATGGCTTCAACCTCTTTGACAAAAGCAGGTCCGTCTTCCGCCACGCGCACCGCCGCCGTCGCAACAGGATAGACCTCGGAAATGCCAAGGCTGTCCAGAATAGCCGCATACCGCCGACAGACATCCAGCGCCATCACCCGCCCTTCGGGCGACAACTTTCCCGTCTCGGACATGCCCCGACCTAGCCCCGCCATTGCCTTCTCATTGAAAGATTGCAACATCGCTCCGCCCAGGACGTCATAGATCACAAGGCGACAGGAGTTCGACCCGATATCTATGACGGCGGCGCGGCGGACGTCCATGCGCTACCGTTTCGACCGCTTTCGCGGCGCCAATCGCGGCGGCTCACTGACGACGAGCGCACTCCCGCGCCCGGACAAGCTAGGATTGTCCATAAAGTACTCGTGCGCACTAAATCCGCTCTCGCTGTCGGCCACAGAAACGCGGTGATATTTCCCATCAGCATCCATGTCCCAGCTTTGCATATCATCATTCAGATTCGCCACCATAATCTGGTTCAGGACCTGACGATGCACCGTCGGAACTTCAATCGGGACAAGTGCTTCGACCCGCCGTTTCAGATTACGATCCATCCAATCGGCTGAGGACATGTAAACTTTGGCCTTCGCGGATGGCAGCGGCTCCCCATTGGCGAAGCAGACAATCCGCGAATGCTCCAAAAAGCGCCCAATCAGGCTCTTCACCTGTATCGTCTCGGAGAGGCCGGAAACGCCGGGCCTTAGACAACAAATACCGCGAATAACCAACCTAATAGGGACCCCTGCCTGACTCGCGCGATACAGAGCATCAATCACATCCCCATCAACCAGCGAGTTCATCTTCGCCCAGATGCCAGAGGGCTTTCCGGCTTTTGCAGCAACCGCTTCAGCCTCAATCCGCTCGATCAGATAGTCTTCCATCCGATGCGGTGACATCACCACTTTTTCCATCCCCGGTCCGGTCTCCGGCGGTTCGCGGTACGCGGTCACATAATTAAACAGCCGCCCAGCATCTCGTCCTAGCGTAGGATCGGCCGTAAAAAGCGCAAGATCAGTATAAATCTTCGCCGTGACAGGGTGATAATTACCAGTTCCGAAATGGGTATAGGTCTTCAGCCCATCGGCTTCGCGCCGCACAACCAAGGAGACTTTGGCATGCGTTTTATAATCGATGAATCCATAAACGACTTGCACGCCTGCCCGCTCCAGATCGCGCGCCAGCCTTAGGTTTGTCTCTTCATCAAACCGGGCCTTGATCTCAACCAGCGCCGTCACGGTTTTGCCTGCTTCTGCCGCCTCAGTCAGGGCTGCAACAATGGGCGAGTTCAGCGTCGTTCGATAGAGAGTCTGCTTGATCGCCACGACGTCAGGATCACGCGCCGCCTGCCGGATGAACTGCACGACCACGTCAAAAGATTCATAGGGGTGATGGACCAGAATGTCCTTTGCACGGATCGCCTCAAAACAGTCCCCACCCATTTCGCGAATGCGCTCCGGAAACCGCGCCTCAAAGGAAGAGAATAGCAATTCAGGCCGGTCTTTAACGACCAGCTCAGAAAGATCCTTGAGGCCTAAAAGCCCGCTTTGAACCATGACATCACGCGCTTCTGCCCCAATCTCACGCACAATAAATTTGCGCAGGCTCGCCGGGCCGTCCTTATCGATATGGATACGAACAATCCGCCCGCGACGCCGCTGACGCAGCAGAATCTCAAACTCCGCGATGAGGTCCTCAGCTTCGTCTTCGATCTCAATGTCACTGTCGCGCACAATCCGAAAAACGCAGTGCCCATTCGATTTGAAGCCGGGAAACAGCATGGGCTCAAAATAAGCCATCACGCTTTCCAGCCTCACAAATCGCAAAGCGCCCTTGCGGTCCGGCAAACGAATAAAGCGCGGTGAAAAGGCCGGCATCGGAACCAGCCCCACCATACTCTCACCAGCACCGCTTTCCGGAATCAATTGAAAGGCTACGGCAAAACCAAGATTTGGAATGAATGGAAACGGATGCGCCGGATCAACCGCCTGCGGTGTCAGGATTGGAAAAATATGATCCTGAAAATGATCTTTCAGCCATGTCAGATCGGCCTTTTTCAAGTCTTCAACCGCAAGGACTTCAAACTGCTCAGCAGCCATCTGTTTACGCAGAAGCTTCCATTGCTTCTGTTGGTTATCCATCAAAGTCTCAACGGTCTCTTCAATCGCTTCGACCTGTTGCAGCGGGGTCATACCCTCCTGACTGCGCCGCTGAATTCCGGCCCTGACCTGCTCGCGTAGGCCTGCATACCGCACCATCAGAAACTCATCGAGATTATTGCCCGAAATGGACAGAAAGCGCAGCCGCTCGAGCAGCGGATGACTCGTATTTTCCGCCTCTTCCAGAACGCGTGCATTGAATTTCAGCCAAGAGAGCTCGCGGTTCAAAAACCGTTCCGGCAAGGACGCGAGCTCCGACTCCAAGGTTTCGCTTTCACTCATGGCTTTTCATGTTCAGCAAACAATTCAGGTTGATGTTCAAGAATTTCACGCGCAACGGGAACAGTGAGTTCTCTCCCGCCTACGGCCCCACTCAGCGCCTCAATCACCGGCGCCACGAGATCATAGCGCAGTCCAGTACGCACCAAGAGGTAATCTTCAACCGCTTTTGGCATATCCAGATACTGGGATTTCGCAATCGCCTGAAACCGCGCCCGCATCATCGGCTCATCTGGTGGGCCGATTTGCGCCAGCGGGGCAGCCTGTAGTCGTGAGGCAAGGTCCGTTGTGGCCGCACGCCATTGGCTTGGCGGTTTATGCCCGGTCAGCAAAAGACGCCCACCCAAGCGCCCGACAGCACTGATGAGCAAAAGCAGAGCATGCCCATCGCGAACCGCATCCGCTTCATCAACAACGATACGGCCGGATGAAAGGTCTGTCGCTTCATTCGGCGTCATCCTGCTCAGCTCTGCGGCCGTCAGGTGCACACCGTCCAGTTCCTTTGCCCAAATAGAACACAGCGTTGATAGACCTGATCCGGCCGGTCCAATCAGACAAAAGACATGGTGAGGCCATAGATCAGGCTTCAGTGCCGCTTCAACCGGCGCACGATTGGCCTCGGTCAGGATGAAGTCTTTCAGCTCCAGTTTCGGATCAGGAAACCTAATGGGAAGCTGACGGGGCTTTCTCATTCGGCTTGCTAATTCCCGCTCACCGCTGAGCGCATGACCCAGCCGATCTGCTCCCTGCGCAAACTCACACCGCGCTGGCGCAAATCGCTGGCAAAGCGTTGATCGGCTCCAGTGAATAGAAACTCGACGACAGCGCCTTCTCGGGCAACCGCCTCAGTCCGGAAGTTCGAAACGAAAGGTGAGCGCAGCAAGGCCCCGCGAAGCGTATTCCACTCGGCCAGAGACGTGTACAGGACGTTTGCTCTGATCATCGTGCGGGTCCCATCATCCTGCACAATGGCAGAGCGTTTCCAGTTCAGGTCGAGCAAATCACCCGCCGCCATGCGCGCCGCCTCAAGGTTTGGCATCGCGTTCGTTGTACCAATATCCGTCGATCCACTGGCAGTCACTGAGGTTAGAGTAACGCGATAGGCGCCCTCCGAGCCCGATAGATCGGCAAAGATAACGCGCCGAGCATTCGTTGCCGCCAGATCACCCGAAAAGGCTTCCCAAGGCGTCTCTAGCCCGAACATACCGCCATAGGCCGTCATGGTCGGCACGAGACGTCCCTCAGAGCTTTCAGGCCAGCTCTCCGCCCATCGAAATTCAATCAAAGGATCAGCCGAGATCGGTACGAGCAGAGCACGAGGCCCCTGCTGATCGGTATAAGCGACGCCTGCCTGATCCAAAAACGCGCGCACCGAGTTCGGGTTCAAAACAACGGCAAGGCTTCCACGATAACGCCCCGCCCCGCGCACCTCTTCTTCAACATCAACCGCAATTGCGAGGCGATTTGCGATATCTGGGGTCAGCGCTAGCCGATCCCCCGCAGCCCGACGCGCTTCAGGCAGCGTCACTCTGGCAATCATAACCTGTGCGGCCGCAAATCTGGCTGACGTAAAGGCCCTCTGTTGTGCCTCAATCACGCTCGCCGCGCGTTCATCAACCGGGATGCCGCGCACCGTATAGACATCACGGCTCTGTGCCTGCGCCGTGGCAACGACCATGAGCATCGCAAGAAAAAGTGAGAGCATCCGAATCATTGGACGGCCTTTCTATTTTTATCACTTCTAACAAGCCAAACCTGTCAGGTGAACCGCCTAACCGCGCTGGCCACATAAATGCCTGCCTGCTAAAGCGCACGCTATGAGCGATTCCTCTAAATCATCTCTGTCTTACCGCGATGCCGGTGTCGATATTGAGGCAGGCGAGCGCCTTGTTGATGCCATTTCACCGCTGGCCAAGGCAACATCCCGCAAAGGCGTCATGGGCGGCCTAGGCGGCTTTGGGGCTTTGTTCGATCTCAAAGCTGAAGGGTGGCGTGATCCGGTGCTTGTTTCAGGGACCGACGGGGTTGGCACGAAACTCATGTTGGCGTTTGAGACCGGCATTCACGATACGGTCGGCATCGATCTGGTAGCGATGTGCGCCAATGACGTATTGGCCCAAGGCGCTGAACCTCTGTTCTTTCTGGACTATTTCGCGACAGGCAAACTCGAAACCGGTATTGCTGAAAGCGTCATCGCGGGCATCGCCGAGGGCTGCAAACAGGCCGGATGCGCCTTGATTGGCGGTGAAACAGCCGAAATGCCGGGCATGTATCCTCCGGGCCATTATGATCTCGCCGGCTTCGTGGTCGGTGCCGTTGAGCGCGACCAGGTCCTGCCGCAAATGGGCGAGATGCAGGCTGGCGATGTCTTGATCGGCATCCCCTCCAGCGGGCCACATTCGAATGGCTACTCCCTCATTCGCAAAATCGTAGAGCGCACAGATCTGTCGTATTCAGACCCAAGCCCGTTCAGCAATACGACACTCGGTGAAGCCCTACTCAGCCCGACACGCCTTTATAGCCATGCCGCCCTGCCCCTCATTCGGGCTGGCACCATAAAAGGCCTCGCCCATATTACCGGCGGTGGCCTAACTGAAAATGCGCCCCGTATGTGCCCGGATCACCTCAGTCCTAAAATCGACCGAACAGCTTGGACACCGCCAGCTGTCTTTGACTGGCTACAAAACGAGGGCAATGTCGAAACCGACGAGATGCACCGCACGTTTAATATGGGGATTGGGCTCGTCTTTGCTGTTGCCAATGAGAAGGTCGATGAGGCCTTAGCAATGCTGGCCGAAACGGGCGAGACGGGCATGGTGATCGGTGAGCTCGCAACAAAATGAGCCGCTTGCGCCTGGCGATCCTGATTTCCGGCCGCGGCTCCAATATGGAAGCGCTCCTAGAAGCGGCAAAGGCACCTAACTACCCCGCGCAACCTGTTCTTGTTTTGTCGAATAAACCTAACGCCAAAGGGCTAGAGACGGCGCGCGCCGCTGAAGTAGACGCTCTTGCCATAGATCATCGTCCTTTTGGCAAAGACCGAGAGGCCTTCGAGCGCGAGATGGACAAGGCGCTAAAAGAAGCAGGTGTCGAGATCATCGCACTGGCCGGGTTTATGCGGGTCCTGACCCCTTGGTTCGTGCGCCAATGGTCCGGCCGCCTAATCAACATTCACCCCTCACTTCTGCCGAAATATCCGGGTCTCAATACACATCAGCGGGCAATTGAGGCCGGGGACACTGAAGCAGGCTGCACGGTGCACTGGGTCACTGAAGGTGTTGATGAAGGCGAAATCATCGCACAGGCCACCGTTCCAATTGCGCAAAATGATACCGAAGAAACACTCGCTGCGCGGGTCTTGCCAGCAGAACATCAGCTTTATCCAAAGGCCTTGGCAAAAGCGTGCCAGGCAATCAGGCCGCAGCTTTCTGACTAAACCGCTCTAAAAGGCTCGCTAAAAACGCATATAGAGCCCGATTTTGCTTAAGATCTTTTCTATCAGCCGCTTCGCAAATCGCTTTAAGTTCGAACAGGGTTAGCCCCTCTTCAGTAAAAAGGGTTTCGCGATCTCGATATCCCATCAACCATTTTGGAAAAGCGCGCTGCGTGATCGGTTGCGCCAAAAGAAGCTGACAATTTGAGTGACGCCGATCCTTGGAAATTCGCTTATACGTCGCCTCAACCTCCGATGGCTGGCCTTCCAGAATTTGCAGGAAATAGCCCTCATCATGCACCAAAAGACCCGTAATATTCGACATCTGGTTGTGCAAATGTGAGATATTCACGATCTTCTGAATGCCTTTGGCACTCAAGTTCGGAGCGGCTTGGCTAACATAGATAAGGCGTTCAAGTCGTAGCATGATCGTTCCGTATCACGCCGCGTTTACGTTATACTTTTTCAAGCATGAAAAATCCCGCCTTTAGCAACAAGACGGGATTAACTTTAAGCTCTAATCGCCTGCTTAGCCGACAATATCAGCCTCTGAGAAGAACTGCGCGATTTCAATCTCTGCGTTTTCGTCACTATCAGAGCCGTGCGCAGAATTCTCACCAAGCGATTTCGCAAACAATTTACGGATCGTACCTTCGGCGGCCTCTGCAGGGTTTGTTGCCCCCATCACTTCGCGATAGCGAGCGACGGCGTTTTCACCTTTGAGAACCTGAACAACGATCGGTCCAGACGTCATAAACTCAACGAGCTCACCAAAAAATGGACGCTCTTTATGGACGCCGTAAAAACGTTCAGCCTGTTCTTTTGTCATTTTGACACGGCGTTGAGCAACGATGCGAAGACCGCCTTCCTCAATGACCTTGTTGACTGCGCCAGTCAGATTACGCTCTGTTGCATCAGGTTTGATGATCGAAAATGTGCGAGTTCCGGCCATGATCGGCTCCTTGAATCTGGGAAGTTATTGTGTTTGCGCGCGGCTATAACGGGCTGTAGCAAAGGCCGCAACCAAAAGGGGCACTGGCAAATGCGATACCGGGGCTAAAAAACCCCTTCGCAATCAGCTATATTATACGAAAGGAGGTTTTAATGGTTGGAACGCTACGAATCATGCTCGCGATCGCCGCACTGCTATTGGCCGGTTACGGGATTTATTATCTTTGGGTCGGAGAATTACCGGATCACACCCTCAAAGTCGCTGCGAGTTATGGCGTTATCGTCCTTCTAACTTTGATTATAACACTCATCACGAAACCTGCAGGCGAAAAGAAATAGCGCGGTACGCTTTACCCAGTTGTCCCCCGTAAACGAGATCTGAGCTTCGGCTTTGCCGCTTGCTCAGGCTGTCCACTCAATTGTGCTTCAGGATCCTGGGTGATGTCGGTTTCTCCAACAGGCTCAACCATCGCCACCTCGCTGACCTCAGCCTCCTTAACGTCAGGCATGATCTCAACAGGCGATGGCGGCAAAGAAATCTCACTTGTCATGTCAATCGGATCAGAGTCTGCCAGAGCCTCGTAAGACCGCGCCGGCAGGATCATATCACGCAGGACCTTCCGATTGGCCTCAATTGTTCGGCGCGGAATGCTCGGATCAACGGCAACCATCTCATCAAACTTGCCCTGTAAGCCAAGGACGAGCGCTAGATTTTGTCTGATCCGCGCATCTGCACCCGGCGCTCCAACAGCGAGGCGAAGCTGCTCTTCAGCTTGAGTGAGCCGGCCACTGAGCGCCAGTGATAGACCATAATTGGAAAGTGTTGAAATACGCCCCGGCTCTCTCTTAAGCGCTTCGCGATAAGCTTGCTGAGCCTGATCGTGGCGTTCCATGCGATCAAAAGCGAGACCGAGAGCTGCGAGTGGAGCGGCATCGGTAACTGGTGAAAAGTCAGCAGAGCGCACCAATGTCTGTATAGCCCCTTCAGGTTGATTGTTCGCCAAGAGCGATCGCCCAACCTCCAGCAAAAGCTCATAATTATCAGGCTGAAACGGCAAGATTGACGCCCCAACTTCAATCGCGCGGTCGTGACTCCCAATCGCACGCAGGGATCGCATAAAAGCGAGTGCCGTTTGAGGGTTTGCCTGATCTTTTTGAAATTCCTGCGCCCAGAAGTTCGCGCGCGTCAGCGGATCAGAGCGCTCTGCCGCCGCAACTTCTTCAGGCGTAGCAGGCTCCATCGCTTTCGACATAGCAGCTTGATACGCTTCGGCATCGGCTGCTCCAGAGCTCGTTTGGTCTCCTGTCGACGCGCAGCCAATTGCAGTCGAACAGACAAGTAATGCTGCTAAAACGCTTTGTATGCGAGCAGGGCTGGACATGGATATGTCTCCAATGATTGAGTCAGCAAGAAAATGGCTCAGCCACGTCAAGATTGGGTTAACAAATATGGCGTGCGCATTAACCAAGGACACATTATGACACCCTATCCCGCTTTTACCGCCAACGCCGAAAAAGCCACTCAAGTCTGGCTGATGACGAAGCAAGCGTGGGAGGCCGATCCTGACTTGCCTGCGCCGCTTTCTCAAATGGCAAAAGCGCAAGGCTTTAAAGGTGCGGCAGGTCAAACCGTACTCACCTCAAATGCGGATGCGCAGATTGATGCAGTGCTGTTTGGATTGGGCGACGGCAGCGACAAATTGAGCGTTGCAGCGCTCAGCGCAAAACTGCCTGAAGGCTATTACGAGATCGCTCATGCCGATAAGCTGTCTTCTGCGCAGATCGCAGCCGGATGGGCCGACGGCGCGTATCAGTTTGATCGCTATCTGGAGACAAAGGCAAAGCCACCAAGGCTGGTGATCGGAGAAGGCGAAGTGGCAGACGCGGCAACAAAAGAAGCAACCGCCATCCATCGCCTGCGCGACCTGATCAACACCCCTGCGGAAGATATGGGACCTGTGCAAATTCAGGGCACGATCAGTGATCTGGCAGAGCGCTATGGCGCAACGCTCGAAACCATTATCGGCGATGCATTGTTGGATCAGAATTACCCCCTCGTCCATGCGGTTGGTCGGGCAGGCCCACAGGAACCGCGGATGATGGAGCTGAGCTGGGGCAGCGAAAGTGATCCTGAACTCGCTATTGTCGGGAAAGGTGTAAGCTTCGACACGGGCGGGCTGAACCTGAAAACCGGCGGATACATGCGCCTGATGAAGAAAGATATGGGTGGCTCAGCCCATGCGATTGCTCTGGCAGAACTGGTCATGGCGGCGAACCTTCCCGTGCGTCTCAAACTGTACATTCCCTCCGTTGAAAACAGCATTTCCGGAACGGCGTTCCGACCGGGCGATATTTTGCAGAGCCGCAAGGGCCTCAGCGTTGAAATTGATAATACAGACGCTGAGGGGCGCCTGATCTTGGCCGATGCGCTTGCGCGGGCCAGTGAGAGTGATCCGGAGCTGATCATCGATTTTGCAACGCTGACCGGAGCAGCGCGCGTTGCCTTGGGGCCCGATCTTGCGCCGTACTACACCGATGATGAGCCCCTTGCCGCAGCGATTGCGACAGGCAGTGTGGAAAGCGGTGATCCGGCCTGGCGGATGCCGCTTTGGGATCCATATCTCTCCATGATGAAGAGCCCGATTGCGGATTTGGTGAATTCCGCGAGCAGCTCGTTTGCGGGGTCCCTGACCGCTGCCATTTTCCTGAAGCAATTCGTCGATGCCAAAAGCTGGGTCCACCTCGATATCTGGGGCTGGCGTGAAGGTAAATACGGACGCCCTGCAGGCGGGGCCGCGTGCGGCTTGCGCGCGATGTGGGCCATGCTTGAGGCGCGGTTTGGCTGAGAGTGATCTCTCTTTTAATGAGGCGCTGATCGCTTCGCGCACGCCTCGTGAAGCGGGTACCCGATCCTCGCTTCGCTCGTCCGATGAACCAGGCTCAGGGCTGTTCGTCTCTGATTTTCTGTCCTTTCTCTTGGCTTTTGATCCCCCTCCAACTCCCCCTTTTTAAGGGGGAGAGTCGACCATGCTCTTGGTTGCGATCTTACTCCTCCCCCAGAAAGGGGGAGGTTGGGAGGGGGTCATGGTGCGGGTTTTCCTTTCTATCCGAACGTCACCCAGCCGCCCGCATTCGCATCCTTGCGTCACAACACTCTAATTCTCGGAGGCGGTCTCGGCACGGGCCCTAACGGCGGCGGTCTGGCTCTGCTGAGCTGCAGGATGGCATGGCCCATGGCTGTGTAGGTGGCTGAGACCTCGGTGCCGTGGCGGTTTTTGACCGCGTCGTGTGCGCCCGGTGCGAGCATCAGGCCGGGGCGGCGGCGCGCGAGGGTCCAGGCGAGCTTGCGGGCGCGGGCGTCGGGGTTGGCCATCAGGGTGCGCAGCGCTTTCATCTGCTCGATCAGCGGACGGGCAGGGACTTGGGCTCGGCCTGTGTTGGGTCGTTTCGGGTGAGCGCGAAGGGCCTTAAA
>JBCBCO010000049.1:0-14037 GCA_038630445.1 Pseudomonadota bacterium
AACAAATCGGGCTTTTAGCTATAATATCAATGTTTTGTGAAGGTCAATTTATATCAAATCAAATATGAACGACTGTTCATTATGAATGAATATTCATTCCAAAATGCAAGAAAAAATAATTTTTTAAACCGGGGTTGTGACGCCAAAGCTGAAGTGTATATGACAGCAATATGACTGGGGCAAACAAGTCCCGACTAGCAGTGAAGGACATCTTTTTTGCAGTGGCCGATTTAGCGATTGGTCGCCCTTAGATGTGGAGAAAATGATGAAAGACTGGTGCAACACCGAAGGCGCGAAGCGTCTGCAAGAAAAAATTGCTCAATACTGGACGGAGCGTGGATACGATGTCGAAGTCGACCTCGTTGACGCTGGCTTCGTCCCGGCCATGCGGAGCGCTCGCACAGACGTACGCAGCAATATGGTCAATGGCATGCCTCGCCGTAAGCTCGTCAATGCGAACGAAGTCCGCAGCGAGTATCGTCCTGACTAATGGACGATCCGGTTGATTGCTTCTTCGACATCCGTCCAGCGATCAACTTTCTCTAAATGAGGTAACGGCGCACCACTCAAGTGCCCGTATCCGAAAGAGACCATGATAAAGGGCAGCTGAGCATCGCTCGCTGCCCTTTCATCCGTCTGGCTGTCACCGATCATGATTGTTCGTGAGGCGTCTCCATGGGACAAAGCGATTGTTTCGAGAATATGCGCACCACTCGGCTTCTTCGTGATTGTTCGATCACCACCCAGAATCGTCGCGAAACGCGAGGCCAGACCAAGCTCATTCAAGACCTGCTCTGCCAAGTGTTGCGCCTTGTTGGTACAGATCGCGAGAGTTGCGCCCCGCTTGATCAAACTGTCCAGCGTTCTCACAGAGCCCTCATAAGCATGACTGTGCTGTGTAATGTTGGTCTCATAGTATGTCAGAAAAGACGGCCAAAGGCGTGCATCGATATCTGCCTCATCAATCGGGACGCTATTGTGGGATAGGCCCTTTCTGATCAGTGCCTTTGCACCATCTCCGATCATCATCCGGATTGTTTCAAGACGAATAGGCGCGAGGCCATCTTTTTCTAGGACATGGTTGAGAGCGGCATGTAGATCGGGCGCTGTTTCAACGAGCGTCCCGTCAAGGTCGACGACAACTGTCCAGCCCGCCAAATCCTGTGGCATCACAGTCCCTCCTTTTGGGGTCGCTTCGACTCACGCTTTAGTTTAGGGCAGGGCAGACCAAACGGCGAGGGTATATTCCATGACAGCGCGCGCAGCGATCATTCTGGCCGCAGGGCAGGGGACGCGAATGAAGTCCGATCTCCCGAAAGTGCTGCATGCCGTTGGTGGGCGTGCCATGGTCGATTGGTCGATTGATTTGGCGAAGCGGGTCGGATGTGAGCGGATCGTCGTGGTGTGTAGTCCGGCTGGTGAGGCTGTGCAGGCGCATATTGCTGACACGCTGGGTCCCGATGCGATCGCGATACAGGACCCGCCACAGGGAACAGGACATGCCGTCCAATGTGCACAGGCTGCTCTAGGCGGGTTCATCGGCGACGTAGTCGTTCTCTACGGCGATACTCCGCTTATTCCAGCGACCGCGGTCGAAGCGCTGTTTGCTGAACTGGAAAGTGGTGCAAAAGTCGGTGTTCTTGGATTTGAAGCCGAAGTACCCGGCGGCTATGGGCGGCTCATCACGAATTCGGACGGTGATCTCGAAGCCATCGTTGAAGCCAAAGACGCGAATGCTAATGAGTTGGCGGTGAGTTTCTGCAATTCAGGTGTTATGGCCGCACGCGCAGATACGATGTTCAGCCTGCTCTCAAATGTTACAAATGAGAATGCCAAGGGCGAATACTATCTGACGGATATTGTGGGTCTAGCGAAAGAAGAGGGCGGGGTGTGCCGCGCGGTCCGATGCTCTGAAGCAGATGTCCTCGGTGTGAATTCCCGCGTAGAACTTGCCCAGGCAGAGGCCGCCTTTCAAGCCCGTCGACGCCAAGAGCTTTTATTGGATGGCGTCACGATGACAGCGCCTGAAACCGTGTTCTTTAGCCATGATACAATGATTGAGCGTGATGTGGTGATCGAGCCGAATGTCGTCTTTGGTTCTAACGTACAGGTTCAGAGTGGTGCACGCATTCGCGCTTTCTCACATCTGGAGGGTGCGCGCGTCTCTTCTGGCTGCGATGTTGGGCCTTATGCGCGATTGCGACCAGGGGCGATCCTCGAAGATGGCGCGAAGATCGGAAATTTTGTTGAGGTCAAAAACACGCGCGTTCGTAAAGGCGCGAAGGCCAGTCATCTCAGCTATCTCGGCGACGGCGATGTTGGCGAGGGCGCGAACATCGGGGCTGGGACGATTTTCTGTAATTATGACGGGTTTCTGAAATACCAGACCCAGGTCGGAAAAGGCGCTTTCGTTGGCTCGAACTCGTCGCTGGTCGCCCCGGTGAAGATCGGAGACGGGGCCTATGTCGGCTCAGGCTCTGTCATTACCAAAGACGTTGAGACGAATGCGCTCAGCGTCGCGCGCGGGCGCCAGATACAGAAATCGGGCTGGGCGACGCAGTTCCGCGATAAAATGGCAGAAATCAAAGCGGCAAAGAAGGGTTAGAACGGGGCTGATGGATAAGGAACTGGAAAAAGAAAACGCTGCCCACGCCGCACTCGAATACGTGGAAGACGGGATGACTATCGGTCTCGGTACAGGCTCGACCGCAAAATATTTTGTCGAATTGCTCGCCGAAGAAATCGAGGACGGTCTCGTCGTTCGCGGCGTACCAACCAGTGAACAGACGCGACGCCTAGCAGAGTCTGTTGGCGTCCCTCTGGTCGATGTGGAGCAAGTGGACAGGATACATCTCACTGTCGATGGGGCCGATGAAGTCGACGAGCACGCCAATCTCATCAAAGGCGGTGGTGCTGCACTCTTGCGCGAAAAGATAATCGCCAATGCCAGTGACCTCATGGTCGTAATCGCCGATAGTAGCAAACATGTCGAAGCTCTGGGGCAATTCCCGCTGCCGGTCGAGGTGACCCCGTTCGGCTACACGATCACAGCAAAGAAAGTCTATGACGCGCTCAAGAAGGCGGGCGTTTTAAAGCCGATGATCAAGGTGCGCACTGGACCGGGCGACAAGCCTCTCGTCACCGATGGCGGGAACTACATTCTCGACTGCCAGTGCGGGATCATTCCTGAGCCGGCAAAAACCGCGGCCATGCTGGCCAATGTGCCTGGCGTCGTTGAGCACGGGCTATTTATCGGAATTGCCCGCACGGTGATCATCGGCGCAGAGGATGGCGCAACGGTGTTTGAATATTGAGCGTTCGTGCCCAGATACGCATCCGATAACAAGACAATAGATTGGAGCCCGATATGGCTGAACATTCCTATGACTACGACCTGTTTGTAATCGGTGGCGGGTCCGGCGGTGTGCGTGCAGCACGGATCGCGGCGGGTCACGGGGCAAAAGTTGGTTTGGCTGAGGAATACCGCATGGGTGGAACCTGCGTCATTCGCGGCTGCGTGCCGAAGAAGTTCATGGTCTATGCGAGTGACTATGGGCGCAAGATTGAAGAAGGCCGCAAGTATGGTTGGGACGTCTCGGTCGGGGATTTTGACTTTGGGACCTTCATGTCCACGATGCATGCCGAAGTAGACCGCCTGTCAGGGCTCTACATGAGCGGGCAGGTCAACGCGGGCGTCACCGTGTTCGAGGAACGCGCGGAATTTGTCGATGCTCATACATTGCGGCTGGTGACCTCCGGAAAAACGGTCACGGCAGATAAAATCCTCGTGGCTGTAGGCGGCGCCCCCTGGCGACCGGGCAGTGACGAGTTGCCGGGTGTTGAGCACACGATCACCTCGGATGGTGTGTTTCAGCTGACGGAGTTACCAAAGCATATCGTGATTGCGGGTGGCGGTTATATTGCTTGCGAGTTTGCGCACGTCTTTGCAGGGTTAGGCAGTGAAGTCTGCCTCGTCTATCGCGGGGAGACCGTTCTACGCGGCTTCGATATGGATGTTCGTACAGCCGTGCATGAAGGCCTGAAAGAGGCGGGTGTGCGTGTTGTCACGAATGCGGTTTTTGAGAGCATTGAGAAGCGTGATGGGGACACGCCGTTGCACTTGAAACTCGACAATGGCGTCGCGATTGATGCTGATGTGATCATGATGGCGGTCGGACGGCGCCCTCATACAGTCGGTCTCGGCCTTGAGCAGGCGGGTGTTGAGGTTGCCAGTAATGGCCGTGTCGAGGTTGATAACTATTCGCGCACCAATGTCGCGAATATCTTCGCTGTCGGCGACGTTACCCAGCGCGCGGAATTGACCCCAGTGGCGATCCGTGAGGGGCACGCCTTCGCAGATACAGAGTTCGGCGGGATGGACCGCAAATACAATCATGATTTGATCGCGACAGCGGTGTTCACTCAACCTGAAGTCGGTACGGTTGGGCTTAGCGAGGCTGAAGCGCGCCAGATCTATGGCAACAAGATCGACATCTACAAAACCAAATTCCGCCCGATGAAAAACATGCTGAACGGTAAATCAGAGAAGGTGTTCATGAAGCTCGTCGTGCGCCAGGATGATCAGGTAGTGATCGGCGCGCACATCGTATCACCGGACGCTGGCGAGATGATCCAGATGCTCGGCATTGCTGTGAAGGCAGGCCTGACCAAGGCTCAGTTTGACGAAACTTGCGCAGTGCATCCGACGATTGCGGAAGAAATCGTCACAATGCGCACGAAATGGGAGATGCCGGTTTAGGGCTTATTTTCGACGTAAACTTTAAGCGAAGATTTCAGTTCAGCTTGTAAAATCTGTAATCAATATTTGTGTAAAAATATCAACCGATGGAAGTCCGAACAGTCCAGTCCCTGTAATAGACAATACCAAAACTATTATGGCCGAGAACTTACGTTGTCTGCTCTGATAAGCGTAGAATTGTTCTATCAGATTGAATGCTACCGTCTTAGAATCTCCAAGTTCTCTAAAAAAGCGCATATTGTCGATGTTGAAGTTTATACATTCCCGGACAATTTCAGGATGATACTCATCATCGAGCAAAGATAGTCCATACTTGTTGTAGTCATCTAAAATCGAGCGGATGCTTTGGTGAGAGTAAGTAGGACTATTGTTGTCATCATTAACAGTTGAGGGGGCAATGGGTTTTACGGTGGTCGTTTTAAAGTAATCATTTAGAGCTATGCTCAATTCTATGATGGCGTGCATAAATTGAGTATCGTGTTTAACTGTTAGGCTTCCGTGGAAAGCAGCGATGTTGGCTTGACGAATCTGTTTCTCGGTACCAATGCGCGCATACTCGTCGAGCGCCTCATAGAGATTATCATTCCTTTTGCATATCGCAGGGCACCTCAACAAATAGACAACTAAAGCACAGAAGATTAAAAGTCCGCCATAATAGAGCATTCGAGACTTTTCTGAGGCGCTAAATAGTCCTTCTCTACCATCAAATGCTTTAGTGAATTCGAGTAGACTGGAGAACTGATCACCATACAGTACTACGTATCCAAGTGTCGGTACAACTGCTGCTAATCGTACAAGCGGTGATTTGATAATAATTGACGCCTTTTCCCAGCTTATGCGGTCAGCGAAAATGGCAATGCTAAGCGATGAAAAGACGCTGGCTAGGCCGCCTACTACGCCCAAGAGAATTCCCACAACTATGGCAATTGTCCCGATCACCAATTTCAGATCCCCGTCAGATTTAGCTTTGATGCCTAAACACTAAAGCTCGTCCCGCACCCACACCCGGCCGTCGCGTTCGGATTGTTGATCTTGAACGTCGCGCCGATCAACTCCGTGCTGAAATCGATCTCTGAGCCGCCCATGAATTCGAGGCTCATCTCGTCGATGAGGACTGTGACGCCGTCGCGTTCGACCAGTAGGTCATCGTCATTGGCGGTATCATCCAGATCGAACTTGTAGGAAAAGCCGGAGCAGCCGCCGCCCTCGACGCTGACGCGCAGATAGGCCTTATCCGGTGTTTTCGCCAGAATCGCTTTAATGCGTTTTGCAGCATTCTCGGAAAGGGTGACATCGCTCATGAGCCATAAGATAGTCGCACCTGACATTCCTGAAAAGAGGGCAGTGTTTGCAACCCATTGGGAACACTCGCGCGGGCGCTTCATGGAAGAGCCGCATTCGGCCACGCGCACGCCGTTTCAGAGGGATCGCGACCGCATCATTCATGCGTCTGCGTTTCGGCGGCTGAAGCAGAAAACTCAGGTCTTTGTGGCGCATGAGGGCGACCATTATCGCACGCGGCTGACGCACTCGCTGGAAGTGGCGCAGATTGCGAGGTCTGTGGCGCGCACATTGGGCCTCGATGAGGATTTGGCCGAAGCGATGGCGCTTGCGCATGATCTGGGGCACCCGCCTTTTGGCCATGCGGGCGAGGATCAGCTGGATGAGTGTATGCGGGAGTATGAGGGCTTTGATCACAATGCGCAGACCCTGCGCGTGGTGACGAAGCTGGAGTGCCGCTATCCGGATTTTGATGGGCTGAACCTGACCTGGGAAATGCTCGAAGGGCTCGTAAAGCATAACGGCCCGTTGATCACCGCGGATAACTCAATCGATGATTTACCCGCAGCGTTTCGCAGTTTCGTCCATTTGGATAAGCTGGAGCTGGATCAGTTTGCCGGCCCGGAAGCTCAAGTCGCAGCGCTGGCGGATGATATTGCCTACAACAATCACGACATTGATGACGGGATCGGGGCGAGCCTTTTTACCATAAAGGATATGCTTGAACTGCCCCTCGTTGGCGATATTTTTCGATCGGTTTTGGATGACTATCCAGCGCTTGATGAGCAGCGCGTTGTTTATGAAGCGGTTCGCCGACTGATTGGTCACTGGATTGCGGATCTAGTGGGCGAGACGCGCCGACGGCTAGTGGAATATAACCCTCAAAGTGCAGCGGATGTGCGCGCAATGCCCGTGCCTCTGGTTGCGTTTTCAGACGGGCTGGAATGCGACCAACGCGCCCTTCGCGCCTTTCTGTATCAGCGCATGTACAAGCATTACAAAGTCAATCGAATGCGCTCTCAAGGCAAACGGATCCTGAGTGAGTTGTTTGATTTGTTCATGGCTGAACCGGAAACCCTGCCCGATGAATGGCGCCGTGATGGGGAGCAGGCACCGCCGGTGCGCCGTGCGCGACTGATCTGTGATTATCTCGCGGGGATGACCGACAATTACGCCATCGATCTGCATCGTCAGGCCTTCAGCATGGAAAGTATGCTTTGAGGGCCGGAAGATTCAAACATCGTTAACGAAACGGGGCGTATTGTTAACGAAATGATTTGCATGGGGTTATAGATGGCGCGTTTAAGTGATGGTCCTGATTATGATTATGGGCCTTACGAAGATGAGTATCGCGGCTTTGATCGCGCAGGCGATGAGGGCGGTCGCGGTCCGGTGATCCTGTTCCTGGCGCTTGGCGTTTTGATCATCTTCGCCGGTGTGATCTGGAATACGTATCGACAAGGCATTCGTCCCGCCGGGTCTGCTTTACCTGTGGTCACAGGACCTGAGCAGCCTTACAAACGTGTTGCTGACGTTCCGGGCGGTGAGACCGTGCCGGATACAGACAAAGGCTATTACGGCATGATGGAAGGCGATACTGAGCGCGCGGTTGTCGAGCGCGCGTCGATCCAGAACCGTCCGAACCTACGCCGCGACAGTGATACTCTGGCTGGTGGCCCTGAAACCGTGCCGCCCGTCTCAACTGGAACGCAGACGGTAGAGGGCGTTCAGGTCGCTGAAGAGACATTGAATAATCTCGATCCGCGTGACAGAGAGACCATCGACGGTGAGCCTGTGCGCACAGCCTCTCTTAATAATGGTGCCCCTGTCAGACTGACACCGCCGCGTGAAACAGTGCCTGAGCCGCGCCTGAATGTTCCTGATCCTGTTCGCGCGATTGAAAGCCGTTTTTCTAATGCTGGAGCATTCCAGATACAACTCGCAGCGTTGCGCAGTGAGGCCGCAGCCCGAAATGCCTGGGCCAGTGTAACCGGAGAGCATACAGCTTTGTTTGCAGGCGCGCGTCTGGATATTCAGCGCGCCGATCTCGGTGCGCGCGGCGTGTTCTATCGTCTGCGTGTCGGTCAGTTCGACAGCCGTGAATCCGCAAAGACCTTCTGCAGCGATTACAAAGCTGTCGGCGGGGACTGCATCGTTGTGAGCGCGAATTAGTGGGGATTGGGGCCTGTATTCTCAGTGTTTCAGGCCCGACCCTGACTTTGAATGAGCGTCGCTTTCTATCCGCTTCCAACCCATGGGGTGTCATCCTTATGGGCCGATCTTGTGTCGATAAAACGCAAGTTCAGACCCTGATCCGTGATATCCAAAACGCGACCGGCCGCCAGACTTTGATCTTCATTGATCAGGAAGGTGGACGCGTCGCTCGGTTAAAGCCTCCTGTCTGGACAAAATTTCCTCCGGCAGCTGTCTACGGTCAGCTTTATGCTCTTGATGAGGAGCGCGCCATCGCGGCCAGTCGATTGGGATATCAGCTTTTGGGAGCGGAACTGGCAGACCTTGGTATTCATGCTGACTGCGCCCCCGTTGCGGATTTGCGCCAGCCAGACACGCATGACTCTATCGGTGATCGAGCTTTTTCGACAATGGCAAGTGCTGTGGTTGATCTCGGACAAGCGGCTCTTGAGGGATTGAATGCAAGCGGCGTCGCCGGATGCCTGAAACATTTGCCAGGCCAAGGCCGTGCAAAGGTCGATAGCCACCATGATTTGCCACAGATCACAGCCTCTGTGGATGACCTTGAACAGGATTTCGGTGTTTTCGCAGCCCTTGCTGACAACGCGCTTATGGGAATGACGGGGCATGTCTGTTTTGACGCAATAGCCCCTGATCTGGCCGCAACTGTATCTGCGGGCGTTATTTCTGACATCATCCGCGGACGAATCGGGTTTGATGGTCTTCTGATGACCGATGATTTGGGGATGGAGGCCCTCGGCGGCAGCTTAAGCGAGCGTGGAACGCGTGCGCTAGACGCTGGCTGTGATATCCTTTTGCACTGTTCCGGATTTTTGCAGGACGAGGCTGAGATTTTGAACGAAATGTCAGAGGTTGCTGAAACTGCGGGTCAGCTTTCAGAGGCAGCCGCCCGCCGAGCGGAGGCTGTGGAAGCTTCTATTCGTCCTGCCCTGGCGTTTGACCGAGAGACCGCATGGGCTGAATATATAACGCTTATGGAGCCGGTCATGACGGCTGGAGCAAGCGCATGATTGAAGGTTTAACGTCAGATACCACCGTTGAAGACCTCGAAGCCGATGACGTCTTCACGATTGATGTTGAAGGCTATGAAGGGCCGCTGCATCTCTTGCTCGACATGGCGCGGCGCCAAAAAGTCGACTTGCTGCATGTCTCGATCACGGAGCTTGCGGATCAATATATCGCTTTCATCGATGACGCTCGCGACAAACGGATCGATCTAGCTGCCGAATACCTGTTGATGGCCTCATGGTTGGCGTATCTCAAATCGCGACTTTTGCTGCCTAAGCCTACGGCCGACCAAGATGGTGACAACACGCCCGAGGATATGGCCGCGCGTCTCGCTTTCCGGCTCAAGCGTCTCGAAGCGATGCGCCGCGCCGGTCAGGCGCTTATGGAGCGTCATATTCTTGGTCAGGATGTCTTCTCAAGAGGCGCGCCTGAGCAACCAAAAGTCCTGAAGACGACAGAATATGACACGACGATCTGGCATTTGATGCAGGCCTTCGGTGCGATCCGGTCCCGCAAGGAGGCCGACGCGCCTCACGCCATAGAGGCCCAATATGTGCTGCCGCTCGAAAACGCGCGCGATGGCCTGCGGGACCTGCGGACTAAAATCAACGATTGGGCGAGTCTGGATGACATTCGCCGTCAAATCGTTTCGAATGATGATATTCCAACCAGTTCAGCGACAGCGAGCGTCTTTTCAGCCGCGCTGGAATTGACACGTGACGGAGAATTGGAGGTCCGCCAAGACGTTCATTTCGGTCCGCTGTATTTGCGCCGGTTTGGAGAGAAAGAAGAGGAAGCTGCTTAATGAGTGAGCAAAGCCCGATGACATCGACAACCTCGATTGAGGAAGCCCCGGATGAAATCCGCAATGCGGTGAAGCAGCTCTCCTTCGCGTACAAACGCTCAGCTGAAACGCTGTTTGAAGCAGAAGAAGGTGGTCTAGCAGAGGCGGTTAGACGCGCCGAAGCGATCCTTTTTGCAGCGGGCGAGCCACTCAGCGCTGCGGATATTGCGGCTTCCCTCCCACCCGGTGTTGATGTTTCCAGTGTGCTCATGACGCTTAAGGCAGCGTATGCGCCTCGCGGTGTCAGTCTGGTTGAAGTTGCCGGGAAGTGGCGCTTTCAGACAGCCGAGGATATGGCTTTCCTCTTCGTTGAAGAGCGTCAGGAACAAAAGAAGCTAACACAAGCCTCATTGGAAACACTCGCGATTATTGCCTATGGGCAGCCCGTGACCCGCGCGGAGATTGAAGCGGTTCGCGGTGTTGCAATTTCCAAGACCACCCTGGACGGTCTGATGGAGGCGGGTTGGGTGCGCTTTAAAGGCCGTCGCAAAACACCCGGAAGACCGGTGACCTACGGAACGACGGATGCTTTCCTTGAGCATTTTGGTCTGCAAAGTCTGGACGTCTTGCCGGGACGCACCGATCTGGAAGCGGAAGGCTTACTGTCTGATGTGATCCCTGACGGATTCTTCACGGATGGAACCGCGATGCATCACGAAGGTGACCTCGAAGCCGAAATGGTGGAGCAGGAAACTGATACTGCCTTTGTGACAGACTTTATGAATGAAGATGAAACCAACCCTGTGCTATAGATAACGGGCATGAGAGTGGACTTGAGAAATGTGTCATCGTACCCATCTCATGAATAGGATTTAGGAGCGTTTCATGGCCCCCGGTTGGATGCAGTTACTCATCGTTGCAATCATTGCCTTGCTTTTGTTTGGTGGTCGCGGGCGAATTTCGTCGATCATGGGTGATCTTGCCAAAGGCATAAAAAGCTTCCGTAAGGGTCTGACTGATGAGGATGCCGAAAAGCAGCACGCCGTCGATTCAGAGGATATGGTCAACATTACGCCTGAAAAGGAAAAGTCCGAGACGAAGTCCTAAACGGCTAGCCGGCGGAACCTGTTATGCTGCCACAGTTTGGTCTGACTGAATTCCTCGTCATTGCGATCGTTGCACTCATCGTCGTTGGGCCGAAAGACTTGCCAACGATGATGCGCCGCATTGGCCAGTTTGTCGCCAAGGGTCGAGCAATGGCGAATGAGTTTCGCCTCGCGTTTGATGACATTGCAAAACAGACCGAGCTTGAAGAATTGAAAGCTGAAATCGAGAGCCTGAAACGCGAGAATAGCGTCACTCAAGCGATGGATGATCTGAAAGCCGTCGAACAGGATATCAATGCCAATGTCATGGCGAAGGAGGCCGAGCAATCGGCACAATCTGAGCAGCTGACAGAAACTGGCAAAGCAGAAAGCGATCCAGATGAGCGCTGATCTGCCAGCCGATCAACGTCCCGATATCGAAGAGGACAGCGTCGAGGCGAGCCGCGCACCGCTCCTCTCGCATCTTACTGAACTTCGTAGTCGACTAATTTGGAGCTTCGGCGCGCTCGTCATTGCAGCGATTGGCTGCTTTGTTTTTGCTGAAGATATCTTCAACATTTTCGTGACGCCCTTTGTTACAGCCTATGAGCGCTATAGCGATGGAGCGACACCGAATCTTATTTTTACTGCGCCGCTGGAATTCTTTTTCGTAAAGCTGCGCGTGGCTCTGTTCGCAGGCTTCTATGTCGCTTTTCCGATTATCGCTTGGCAGCTTTATGCTTTCATCGCGCCGGGCCTCTATAAAAATGAGAAACACGTTTTTCTGCCGTTCCTATTACTGACCCCAGTACTGTTTACGGCGGGAATTCTATTCGTGCATCTTCTGATGATGCCCGCTGTTATGGAGTTTTCAGCCAGCCAGCAGCAGCTTGGCGAGGGCGCGGCAGTCAATATTGAAGCCCAGCTCAAGGTCTCGGAATATCTATCGCTCGCCATCGCTTTGATGATTGCGTTTGGACTATCCTTTCAGTTGCCCGTTGTTTTAAGCCTGATGGGGCGTGTTGGTTTGATTGGGACATCGACGCTACGCAAAGGTCGTAAATACGCTGTCGTTGCGATTTTAGCGGCTGCAGCATTTCTGACGCCGCCGGATCCTCTATCTCAGATGATGCTCGCGATTCCGGTTTATGCGCTTTACGAAGTCAGCATCTGGATCGTTAGCATGTTCGAACGCCGTGCTGAAGGACAGAGCGTTTAATCAGTCATTGCTGCGGCAGTCGGGGAGGTCGAGGGTCCCAGACAAATTGATTGGATCCGTCATACAACTTCCCTGAAAGTCGACGCTTTGAAGACCCGAGGCGCCTGAGAAATTGACGCCGATTAGTCGAGCCTCTCGGATTTTTGCACCTGTCAGGTCCGCATTCGCAAAAGTGACGTCCGTCATAATTGTATTATCAAAAGCGGCGTTGGACAAATTTGCCGCACTCAGATCTGCACCTGTCAAACTTGCGCCTGAGAAGTCCGCGTTTGTTGCTTGGATTGCGACAAGCTTTGTGCCTGTAAGGGTCGCACCAATTAATAGAGTGCCGTGAAGTCTTGATGTATTCAAACGTGCGTCGCTCAAATTCGCCGCGATCAAAGTCGCTCTATCGAGCGTTGCTCCTGTAAGATCCGATCCCGTAAGATTGGTACCGTCAAGAATAGCTTTTCTGAAATTGGCCCCAGCGGCAATCACATCTGAAAACTGAGCGTCTTCCGCGACGAATTTGTAGAGATTGGCACCGCTCAGGTTTGCGCCGGAATAATTCCCATTTGAGACATTCCAGCCTGATAAATCATGACCTGTGAGAGCGCACCTTACGCACGACCCCGTATCGGAAGGTGCCCATGCGACGCGCGCGGGTTTCCCCTGTGCATAGGCCATGGCAAAGACAGGTGCCACTGAAAACACGATAGAGAGCGCAATCTTTCTCATTCCAAGACCATAAAGTATGGTGCGCGAGAGAGAACTAAACTCGCCGTAATGGCTGACACTTCTGTGCGAGTGTGTCTTTTTGGGCGCAATAACCTAGCGGCAACGAGGAATACGAAGCCCTTTTGGAAGGCGCGTGGTCGCATCGCCGCAGGCTTTGTTGAGCTGTGATTGTGTCAGGCCGCTTGCGCGAGAGAGATCCGCGCCCGACAGGTTAGCGCCTTTTAAATCTGTCCCTGACAGATTGGATGATCCGAAATAAGTGCCGACCGCTGCTGCACTTTTCAGATCTGCCCCTGACAGGTTGCAGCGGTTCAGGCGCGCCCCGAACAGGTTCGCGATGGAGAGATCGCTACCAGACAGGTTCACACCCTCCAATGTTGTCAAAGACAGGTCGGACTGGCGTAGACGTGATTCTGACAGGTTCGTCCCGGAGATGTCGCGATAGGCCATATCGGCCTGAAACAGGTTGCAGCCCGCGCAGGATTGACCGGCTTTGGCCTTGGAAATGTGACCTGCATTCTGAGCAATGGCAGGTGTTGCAAGTGTCAGTGACAAGGCCGCGAGAGCAAAGATGTGTTTCAACATGGGACAGGGGTCCTGAATGGCTTGGTTATCTAAGCGTTAAAACTGCAGGGTCCGGGCCATTTGCTTTTACGAGGCGCTAAGCTGCTGCGCAGCACGCTTCGTAAAGCGGGTTCCCGATCCTCCCTGCGCTCGTCCGATGAACCAAGCCGCGGGCGCTGGTGCTTCTAATTTGGGTTTCGCGCAGCCGTGCTTGGCTTCTCGCGTGGGTGCGGGAAGGTTGGTGGTTTGGTTGTCGTGGTGAGTACGGGATTTTCCCCCTCCGACCCAGCCTTCGGCTGGCCCACCTCCCCCGCTGAAGCGAGGGAGGAAATTCTGCTTCGGATTAGATTAGGCTCTGAACTTTCCTCCCCCGCCTGCGGGGGAGGTGGCGGCGCAGCCGTCGGAG
>JBCBCO010000004.1:0-45926 GCA_038630445.1 Pseudomonadota bacterium
ATCAAGTGAACCAGATGCAGGCTGACGACGCTGAGATTGCCAAACTCATCAGCCGGCTCGAGAGCAGACTGGCGGCTCAGGACAAGAAAATCAGCGATCTTGAAGGCCAATTGGCAGGCGTTCAGTCCACGGTTCGCAATTATTCTTCAATCGCGCCCGTCCAATCTTCTGACGCATCAGGAGACGCGACCGACACCGCGGCTGGCACAACAACAGTCACCCGACGTACAGTCACGACCCAGCCTACCACCGATGGAACAACACGAACCGTCACGGTGACAGGCCAGCCCACGCGGATCACACGCACGACCGAGCCTGCCAGCACAAGCGGACCGACGCGGATCACCCGCACAGTCAACGCCGATGAAGCCGGCACCCTTCCACAAGGCACACTTGGGGAGCTTCCCGCCAGTAATCTTCCCGGTGAAGCAGGGCCACTCTTTGCAGAGGCGAAATCGCGCCTTTTGCGCTTCGACTATGAGGGCGCGGAAATGGCCTTTGAAACCTTCCTCAGCCAGTTTGGCGATGACCCGCAAGCGGGTGAGGCGCAATACTGGCTGGCCGAAGCACTCTATCAGCAGGAAGCCTATGCCGAATCCGGTCAGGCCTATACAAAGATGATCCGGACTTACCCAGACGATCCACGTGCGCCGGAAGCGCTCGCCAAACTCGCACGGGCTATGCGTCTGGTCGGCGACACAGATCGCGCCTGCAATGCACTCGACCTGTTACCACAACAGTATCCGAATGCCTCCGGTCTAACCCAAAACCTCGCCAGAGGAGAGCGTGTCCGCTCAGGCTGTGACAGCTAGACAAAGCGATCTCGACCTTCTCGGTCTGGACCTGATCCCGGCAGGCGCCCGGGTGACCCTCGGAGTGTCTGGGGGCGGTGACAGTATGGCCATGCTTCATGCGGTGAACGCTTGGGCTGCTAATAGGGATATCCAGCTCACGATCCTCACAGTCGATCATAGACTTCGCGGGGAAAGCGCTGCGGAAGCAGATCGCGTGGCTTCAGTTTGCCATGAGCGCGGCCTTCCCCATGAGACCCTGGTCTGGGACACTCCAAAGCCCTCACAGAAGTCTGCACGGCAAGCCCGCCACAGACTGCTCGCCAGAAAAGCATTTGATTTGAAATCAAACTATTTGCTGCTCGGACACACACTCAACGATGTTGCAGAAACCCAAGCGATGCGGAAAAGTCGCGATATTACCTCATTCAAACAAGTCGGCCCCATGCCCGTCTCTGTCAGTCCCGTCTGGCCGGACGGGCGCGGTCTCTCAATCCTCCGACCGCTCTTGTTGAAGACACGCCACAAGCTGAGACGCTGGCTCTCAGAACACTCGCTAGAATGGATCGAGGATCCCTCAAATCAGAATGAGGCCTATGAACGCCCACGCATCCGCAGAACGCTCTGTGAAACAGACACTGGCCTTGCACTTACCATAGGGGCTATCCAAAGCCGGGCCGAAGAGGAGGCAACCCTTGCATCACTGCTTCGAGAGTGTGCGCAAAACTGCGACCCTTACGGTCTCATTAGAGTGTCAACGAAAACAGACCGCTCAATCTTACATCACCTTTTCTCAATCCTCATCCCAGCCGCGGCAGGGGGCGACCGGGTCCCAAGAGCCCATATGCGACAAGACGCAATCACTCGGTTCCTCGACCAAGGCATAACACGTGTCACATTAGGCGGCGCTTGGTTACAGCGTTCAGAGGACGATATCCTGATCGGGCGCGCGCCTGCAAAGCAGGGCTACGCGCTCGAAGACCACATTTTTGATGGGCGATTTGAACGCAGCGAAACAAGTAACCTACCTGAAGAAACAGCCCCCTATCTTGTGCGCCATGCCCTGCCGCCATCGCGATCTAGCTGGCGCTCGCTCATCCCCGACAGGCTAAACCTTCACGCCTCCGCTCTGGAGGCCAATCAGCGCCTGCTTACCACACCCCGCGCAGCAAGCCCGTCTTGAGGTAGCCACCAAGCGTCGGCGCAAAATATTGTTGCGAGGGCAGATCAACCGTATAGGGCCGCAACCGATCATTCAGCGCATCTGAAACGGCCTTTGTGACGATCTCACGGCTGCCCGCCGCCATGCGCCAAAGATAAGTGTGGAAATTATCACGCGCATCGACGGAAACACGCGATTGATAGAGAATATCGCCTGTATCAACGCCCTGATCGACCAGATGCATCGTCGCCCCAAAATATTCCGGTTCCCCATTCGCGAGCGCAAAATAACCCCCAAACATGCCTCTATAGGCCGGGTTTATGCCCGAATGGTAATTCAAAAACAGCGCATCAACTGAATTAAGCGTCGCCTTCCCAATCATCCGCGTCGACACGACAAACACCGCCTTCGGGGCAAGATCCTTGAGATAGTCTCTGCAAAGCTCTGAATTGACAGACGGGACATCCAGTATCGCCTGATCATCCTCAGCTTCGGGTTTGAGACCGTGCTCAGCAATCATCTCATCGATCAGCGCCTCAGTGCCGCGTTTTGTCAGCTTCATCGGCACGCGCGCCGCCATCATGCTGGCCACCTTCATGCGTCCAAGCAGTTTCAACCGCCGCTTCCAGAATATCGAGGCTGGCTCGCCCGCCTCCTGAATAACCGGGAACGCGCCAAAACGTTCCCGCAGGGCATTAATCATGATCCAGGCATGTGGACCGCCCGAGGTCAGGGCGACGAGATCTGTTTTTCTATCGAGCTGTGTCTTTTGCATGCGCCCTGCGATGCAAGAGCGATGCCCAAACAAAAAGAGCGGCCCGTCTGGACCGCTCTCTTATTCTGGATTGGGTGCGTGAGGCCTTACTTGCAGCCGCCGCCGCATGGATTGTGGCGCGGGCGACCATTATGATGACCTTTTCCGCCGCCACGCTTGCGCTGGTTGAATGTAAAGGCAGAGGCCGAACTGCTGAGAACGCCTGAGAAGCGCTTATCGCCTCCGAAGAAGATCGTTCCGCCACCATAGACCGGCTCACCGCCGAGACCGGCACCGACGCCCCCATCGAAGCCTGAAATGTCAATTTTCATTTGCTGCGGGGCTGACACAACACGGCGTGTCACGGGCGCTGAAACTGTGCGTGTTGAGGTCGCTCTGCGGGTCACTGTTGGTGCATGTGTCCGCGATGTCGTTGTGTAGGTCCTACGAACAGGCGCATGACGCGTTGTCGTTACCGGAGCGTGCGTGAACCGTGCTGCCGGAACCGGGCAAGACCACTTATGGCCTTCGACAAGGACGCAACCCGGCTCAGGCGGTGTCATCATCTTCGCCGTGAGAGGCGCAGGGCCGCGATTAACCTGCTTTCCTGGGACACCATCGGCTAGAGCGGGTGCGCTAAACAGGCCGCCGACCAGAAAAATAGCGGCAATCTTGTTCCATACTGACATGCTTTTCGCCTCCTAAGCGAATAAATCCTAATCCGGAAAAAGCATCGCAATCACCGGGCCAATAGACTAAACGCCGAACAGCAAATTTAAGCAAACACCTTAACCTATCAGGCGAGTCTTATTCGCCTATCAGGTCACCACGCTAGAAATCGTAGGCGCGCCCATCACGCTCCCAATCACCATAGCGAACGGGCTCTTTTTTCTTTGGTCCGCCCTTTTCAGCTTCCCGTTGTTCCTCAAGGTCTTGTTCTTTCGCCTCTTGGGCCGCACGCCGCTCAGCCGCCTCCGCCAGCGCGCGCTGTGCGGCAGGGGGCAGGTCTTTTTTCGTGACATTCTCGTCATCTGACATCGCAAAGACTCCCAACGACGTTAACGCTTCTCTATATCTTCAAGAGGAAAGTTAAGCTTTCCGCCGACACGATCAAGGAGCCAGCACAATGGGCACAGCCAAGACATTTACGCTTCTCGCTGCCATGACAGCCCTTTTCATGGCCGTTGGCTTTCTCGTTGGCGGTGTCGCTGGCATGGGCATCGCATTTGTGATCGCGGCTGGCCTCAATATTTTCTCCTATTGGAACTCAGACAAAGTCGTTTTGAGAATGCAGGGCGCGCGCGAAGTGGATGAAGGCGACCCAAGTCCCGTGGTCCGCACGTTTGTCAGCGATACCAAAGCGCTGGCGCGCAATGCAAACATGCCGGAACCCAAGATTTACATCATGGAAACCCAGCAACCCAATGCCTTTGCGACGGGGCGCAATCCGCAAAACGCGGCTGTCGCGGCGACCACCGGCCTTCTCAGCATGCTCAGCCGGGAAGAAACCGCAGGTGTCATGGCGCATGAATTGGCCCATGTTCAGAACCGCGACACGCTGACCATGACGATCACAGCGACCATTGCCGGTGCAATCGGAATGCTGGCCTATTTCGCAATGTTTGCAGGCGGTCGTGACCGTGGCGGTCTTATCGCCAGACTTGCCATCATGTTCCTGGCTCCGATGGCGGCGAGCATCGTGCAAATGGCGATCAGCCGCGCGCGCGAATATGAGGCCGACAAGCTCGGCGCAGAAATTTGCGGTCACCCGGAATGGCTGGCGTCCGCTTTGATGAAAATTGACCGCGGCGCACGCGCCACAATCAATCATCGCGCTGAACGCAATCCGGCCCACGCGCATATGTATATCATCAATCCATTGGCGGGTCGCAGCGGTGACAAACTGTTTTCAACGCATCCGGCCACACAAAACCGGATTGATGCCCTGATGAAAATGGTCGATGAGCGCGACATGAACTACGAAACCTCGCCTTCGCTTGAACCGACGCACACACCCGGACCCTGGGGGTGAGCGGGCCTGACGCGCGTCTCGCCGCAGCAGACCTCCTGATCATCGTCCTCGAAGAGTGCCGAATGCTTGATGAGGCACTCAGCAAAAGTGAACCCTTCAATGCGCTCAGCGGCCCTGATCGCGGCTTTGCCCGCGCGATGGCGAGTGCAGTCCTCCGCCAACTCGGCCGACTGGACGCAGGGCTCACGCCTTTCCTCGACCGGCCAATCGAAACCGCTACACCACCCGCTCGCGCGCTTCTGCGCCTAGGGGCCGCGCAAGCCTGGCTGCTGGACACACCCGATCACGCTGTCGTCAGCGAAACCGTCGCGGCAGCAAAACAGTGGCCACGCGCCCAACGCGCCACCGGTTTTCTAAACGCCGTCTTGCGCAAAGTTGTGGCGGATCGAAGCGGATTTGACGCTGCGCCAATCTCAGCCATTTGGCCGGATTGGCTTTATCAAGACCTCAAAGCGAGCGTTGGCGAAGAAAATGCGACTGCACTCGCTGCCGCCCAGACCGAAACGCCGGACCTCTACCTCATCCCAAAGAACGGAGACGCCGAAACTCTGGCAGCCCGCGTCGAAGGCGAAGCCGTCACGCCATACGCGGTCAAAGTCGACCACACGCGAAATGTCGCCGATATCCCCGGCTATGAGGAAGGTGATTGGTGGGTCCAGGACGTTGCCGCCACGCTTCCAGCACGCCTGCTCGATGCAAAACCGGGTGAAACCGTGCTCGATATTTGCGCGGCGCCAGGCGGCAAGACGATGCAACTTGCCGCGACAGGGGCAAATGTCACCGCAATCGACCGCTCAAAACCCCGCCTCAAACGGCTTAAGCAAAATCTGTGGCGCACAGGCTTTCATGGAAAGATCGAGACTGTGCTGGCCGACGCAACCCAATGGAGCCCAGCTGAGCCGGTCGATAAAATCCTCATCGACGCGCCCTGCTCTGCGCTCGGCACGCTGCGCCGTCACCCTGAAGGCGCTTATGTCAAATCTGCCGAGGACATTGCTCGTTTCCCCGATATTCAGGCGCGCCTGCTAAAGCATGCGGCCACGCTGCTGAAGCCGGGCGGAACACTTGTCTACTGCGTCTGCTCGCCCAGACGAGAGGAAGGCGAAGCGATTATCGACACATATGCCTCAGAGGCCGGGCTAATCCGTGCGCCGATTGATCCAGCCGAAATCCCTCACTTCAAATCTGCCCTGACCCCAAACGGCGATCTTCTGACCTTGCCGCAGAATAAGATGAAGCATGATGCTTTCTTTATTTCCCGCTTAAAGCGCGAATTCTAACGTATATTTCATCCAGTCATTAAGACTTTGCCCTGAAAACGCCTTATCACGTTCATTTAGAGTTCAACGGCATTTGAAAGAATGTCCAACGTCAACGCGTGCAAAGGAGCACTTTATCATGACGACTACAGTTTCTACCCGCAAAGCGGGCAACACATTTTTCGCTGGCGCTTTTGCGGCCATGGCTCTCGCTGTCACAGGATGCGCCAGCACCAATAGCGGGGCCGTTGTCGGCTCACAGGCGTCAGGCCAATCAGTTACCGTCCGTGAAGGACAGGTCGCAGCCGTCCGCGAAGTCACAATCCGCCCTGACCGCTCTATCGTCGGCACGGCCACAGGTGCCGTCCTTGGCGGGATCGCCGGGTCTGAGCTTGGTGGCGGTGACAAAGCCAATGCGGCTGGCGCGATTGCCGGTGCTGTAATTGGCGGCATCGCTGGTAACTTCATTGGCCAGAGTGCAGGCACACAGCAAGGTCAGGCCGTAACAGTCGATTTTGGCGGAACAGACGGTCTGCGCGCCTACATTCAGCCGCTTGATTATCAATTCCAGCCAGGCATGCCTGTCTTTGTCGAATTCCGCGAAGACGGTGCCTACGTCGTACCAGCCCCGGCGCGCCGTTACTAAACCCCTCTCTCCCCCGAGAGCAAAGGCCTCCGTTCGCGGGGGCCTTTTTTATTGGTCATGATCCACCCTCTCCTCATCCTGAGCGAAGTCGAAGGGCCAACCACCCACAGGGTACCATTGGGGTGGTTGGGCAGGGGGAGTTGGGAGGTCTAGCCTAATATCAATGCCTAAAGTGACGCATTCCTGTCAGCACCATCGCTAGCCCAGCCTCATCCGCAGCCGCAATCACCTCATCATCACGGATAGATCCACCTGGCTGAATGATCGCGCTTGCACCCGCCGCAGCAGCTGCCAGCATACCGTCCGGGAACGGGAAGAACGCATCTGAGGCCGCCACACATCCTGTTGTGCGCAAAACCTCAAAGCCTTCTTTCTCTTTCGCATCCTCGGCTTTGCGCGCCGCAATTCGCGCGGAATCAATTCGGCTCATCTGACCTGCCCCTATCCCGACCGTGGCACGATCTTTTGCGTAAACAATCGTATTTGACTTCACATGCTTGGCCACACGCCACGCAAACAGAAGATCATCCAGCTGTGCCTCGCTCGGCGCGAGCTTTGTCACCACTTTCAGATCATCGCGCTCAATCCGCCCGAAATCACGATCCTGAACCAACAGACCGCCAGCAACGGTTTTCACAAACGTCCCTGCCGATGACGGATCAGGCAAGCCATCTGTCAGCAAGAGCCGTAGGTTTTTCTTCTTCGCAAAAACCTCAATCGCCGCGTCATCGGCCCCAGGCGCGATGACAACCTCAGTGAAAATCGATGTGATTTCCTTCGCAGTTTCTATATCTAGCGGCCTGTTCAGCGCCACGATCCCGCCAAACGCACTCGTCGAATCGCAGGCAAGTGCCTCGCGATAAGCCCCAATCACCGTGTCGCCCAGCGCCACACCGCAAGGATTGGCATGCTTGATGATCGCGACCGCCGGGGTCGCATCGCCCAGCTCACCGATCAGTTCATAAGCCGCGTCCGTGTCGTTGATATTATTATAAGACAGCGCTTTACCTTGAACTTGTCGCGCTGTCGCCACGCCAGGCCGTGCATCGCCAGAAACATAGAACCCCGCATTTTGGTGCGGGTTTTCGCCATAGCGCAGCTTCTCCTGCAGCTTGCCGCCAAACGCCGCCCAATCCGGGGCCGCCTCACCTAATTGACGTGCATACCAACCACTGATTGCAGCATCATAAGCAGCCGTCCGAGCATAAGTCTTCGCCGCCAACCCGCGCGACGTATCACGGCTGACAAGGCCGCCAGTCTCGTCCATTTCGGCAAGAACGCGATCCAAATCACCGCCATCGGTACAAACACTAACACTGTCGCCATTCTTAGCCGCTGCGCGCAGCATGGCCGGGCCGCCAATATCAATATTCTCGATACAGTCCTCAAACCCTGCGCCCGATGTCACAGTCGCCTCAAAAGGATAGAGATTGATATAGACCAGATCGATCGGCTCGATCCCGTGCTTTTCGGCATCGGCCTTGTGACTGTCATTGTCCCGCAGGAATAAAAGACCACCATGCACAGCCGGGTGCAGCGTCTTCACGCGTCCGTCCATCATTTCCGGATACCCTGTCAGATCGGCAACATCCTTGACCTCAAGGCCCGCGTCTTTCAACGCGCGTGATGTCCCACCGGTTGAAACAAGCTCGACACCATGATCAGCAAGACGCTTGGCGCGTTCAACCAGGCCCTCCTTGTCAGAAACGGAAATCAAGGCACGGGCGATACGGGTTTGAGAGGTCATGAGCGGGCCTACTGGTTAGGGCAATATCGATGGCCACGCCGTAGCATGACCGACACCAGCGTCAACGCTCATCCTGACTGTCACCATTCAGGCGGTAGGCCGGGACCAGATCAGCGAGAGCCGAAAGCGCTGCATTGCGGTCGCGCGCCCTGGCATGGGTCAACAACGCATCCAGATCCTCCCAGAAGCCTTCCGGTTCAGAACGACGCGCCTCTGGGACCACGACACGCAGCCCCTCTACGCCCGTTTCATCCAGTCGCTCATGCGGATAGGTCAGTGCTTCATGCAGCTTTTCGCCAGGTCGTAGACCCGTTGTTTCAATCTTGATATCGAGCTCCGGAACCATGCCCTTCATCCGGATCATTGCTTCAGCGAGGCTCTTAATCCGGATGGGCAGGCCCATATCCAGCACATAAAGACCGGCTTCGCCTTTCGTCTTGGTCTGCGCTGAGGCTTGCAGGACCAGACCGGCGGCTTCTTCCACAGTCATAAAGTACCGGGTCACCTCTTCATGCGTCAGCGTGACTGGCCCGCCCGCTTGGATTTGACGCTCAAACAGCGGCACAACAGATCCCGATGAACCAAGCACATTCCCAAACCGAACCATCGAAACAGAGATCGGCTTTTCTTGCGCACGATAGGCAATGACCAGCTCTGCAAGCCGCTTGGTCGCGCCCATCACATTGTCTGGATCAACAGCCTTATCCGTTGAAATAAACACAAACCGCTTCGCGCCAACAGAAATCGCCGCGTCAATCGCGTGAAGGGCACCGCTCACATTGGTTAGAATCGCTTCACATGGATTCTGCTCCATCAGCGGGACGTGTTTCAGAGCAGCTGCATGAATGACAGTTTCTGGTCGCGCGGACCCCATGGTCGCTGTTAAAAGCGTACCATCACGGACATCGCCCAACTGCGCCGTCACTTTGAACGAAGGGGATCGCTCACGCAGCTCAAGTTCGATGCTGTAAAGGTTGAACTCGCTACCCTCGTACAGCGTCATCTCGTCCGCACCGTAGGTTAAACACTGACGCGCCAGCTCTGATCCGATCGTCCCCCCGGCTCCTGTAATGAAGACATGCTGTCCAGACAAAGTTTCCTCAAGCGGGCGCGCATCCAGAAGACGCATAGGACGCGCCAAGAGGTCTGCGGGCTTTACAGGCTGAAGGTGTAGCCCCTCCTTGTCAGAACCTAAGGCCATGACTTCCGCTTTACGCGCTGAAGCAACAGCCAGAATTTCGGTCTGGCGCAACTGCTTTCGCAGGGATCCAGCCACGGCGACCCATGGCATGCGATCATAGCGAACAGCCAGAACGTCCAAGACGTTGGGCAGGTCACTTAAACCCCCAAGAACCGGCACACCGCGAATCGCACGCCCTGGTTCTGCCCCTTCGGCCTCGATAACGCCAAGCACCCGCACGGCTGCACCACCCTCCATCGTCTGGAGATCACGCAGGATTTCAGCCGCTTCCTCTTGGCCTGCAATCAAAACAGCGGCAGGGGCGTCAGCTCTGATCGGCGTAAACAGCTGGAAAGGTTGATTTGTTGATCGAGAGAGCGCGATCATTCTGCCGGAGAACATTAAGGCGAGCCAGAATATAATGGCCAGGAACAAGGCGCTGCGTGGAACACCATTGAGACGGTTCAACAGAAAGACAATCGGCAGGAAAACCAGAAGCGTTAAAAGGCCCGCCTGAACAAGTCGCATGGCATCCGGCCAACCGGAATGGCGCCAGACCTGCTTGTGCACATCAAGTAAGACCAGGGCCGCAACACCACAGATCGTAAAAATAATGCAGACATTGAGCGCCAGTGACAGCGCATCTTCCGGCCAGCCCTCGCTCAACGCCCAGGGGACAATCAAAGCAAATGCCATCGCAATAAACGCCATGACCGCATCAAAACTGAGCGTATACGCCATGGCACGGCGAGCTTCCCCGCGCGGCGTCATATCCGTTTATCCTTCAAGAAGACCCAGCGCACACAATTGGGCGGCATTGTCCCGTCCCCATTCGGATCAGCCTTACCGGACAGGACAATTTGCTCGCTATGCTCAACAACACCCCTGCCAAGATAAATCGTCGGCTCCAAGCGCGCGCCGGAATGTGTCGTCTTGAACCGCCAGACCGCACCCGTCTCACTGGTCAACACGATGGAGTCGCCAGCTGTCATAGCACTGACGGTCGGGTGCAGGTGGAACCGGATATCAAACGGAATAGGCGTTTCGTCTTCACTGATCCCTGCTGAGACCGGACGCGACAGCGAATCTTCGCCCGTCAGCTTGCACCCATCACCCGCCATAAACAGGCGCCGCCGATGCAATAGCCCGAATTTGGCCTTGTATCCGCTGTGTTGCGCATCCAGCCAGGTCTCATCAGCCTCTTCAAGGCGCTTGGCTGAGATGGCTTCGGGGCCGTCGGGATAGAGAAGAGCGCTTTCCTCATTCCGCAGAAAGGGTGCAGAATCTTGATTATCCAATATCAGCGTAGAATGCGCACTGGTCCGACGTACAGCCGCCCGCCAGTCGAGATCTGTTTCAGGGCTATTGGCACACGACGTCACCAATCGTGCCGTCCCATCAACCAATTCAAATGAGAGTGCACCGGCATGCGCCTTGTCTCCATAAGGGCGTTCCGGTCCTGCGCCACAATCAAGATAGACAACCGTACACGCTTTAGAGAGTTTTTGATATCCGCTTTTCGGGACAACGCTGAACTGTCGCGGTGGACCATCCAGCCTCTCCAGAACGGCCTCAACCTCAATATCGAGACGCTCATCCCCGTCCTGAAACGGCACCAAAGCGTGATCGCCGACTCTGAAAAACGCGACCATTGCGCCCGCGCGACCGATCCATTTCATCAAAAATTCAGGAATTGGACGATCAGCGCGCTCAAGAACATCCTGTATCACCAGAAGATCCGCCAAACAGCGCAAAGTCCGCGCTGGCGAGCGTGACACATGCCCGCCATCCAACAGAAACTGCGCTGTGCAGACGACTTCCAGCCGCTCAATGGCCTCTTCAAGCTGTTTGCTTTTGCCAACGCAGGCCGCCCACGCCGTCGATAGAGTTGCACTTCGGAACACACCGATTGGGTCGCGGTCAGCATCAACGAGCGCTGCAACATGGCGAACCTGACGCGCCAGCGTTTCCAGCCGCGCCTCAATCGCCTTGTCATCACCCTCATCAAACAACGCCGACCCGCAGCACATCCAGTTCCACGCCCGATCCGCAGCGCAGGACGGACGCCATGAAAATCCATCAAACCGCCCAAAATTCTCAATCCAGTCATCCACCAGATAGCGCGCCCGATCTGCCCCCATATCGCCTTGAGTAAAAATATCCGGCAACCAATCGAAACGGTGAATGCGGTCTGCATAGTGACGACATGGCATCTGGGCGCGCCACGGTGCCAGACCATCGGCTAGAACCATGCGGTCCATGCCGATGCGCCAGACGCCTTTCATCAACTGCTCGCCGCGCATCTCATTGGCCGGCAGAATGGGTTTGATGAACAGACCGAGACCTTCAGGCTTGGCGCCGGCAATCTTTAGCCGATGGCCCGCAGTCGCTTTCACATCCTCACCACTCTTGCCTTGAAAGCGGGCCCAAAGCTCGGCGTCCGCGTCTTCGGCGCGACGCGGAGATGTCTGTGGCGGTAGCGGTACTGTACTCATGGGAAAACCGGATTAGCCCGCGCGCAAAGCGGCAATATTATCAGCATACTGTCCGGGATCGCCTTTGAACACAGCAGACCCTGCAACCATAGAGGTCACACCCGCGTTAATGCAGCGGGCCGCAGTTTCAGGATTCACCCCGCCATCGACCTGCAGAACGATATCGCGTCCGGACGCATCAATTTTATCCCTGATCGAGGCAACTTTCGCGAGCTGACTCTCAATGAAGGACTGACCGCCAAACCCAGGATTGACAGTCATCACAAGGATCAGATCAACATCGCCAATCAGGGGATCAACCACATCGGCAGGTGTCCCGGGATTGAGCGCAAGTCCTGTTTTCATCCCCGCAGCGCGAATGGCCTGAAGCGTGCGATGCGTATGCACGCCAGCCTCGACGTGTACCGTCAACCGATCCGCACCCGCATCAGCATAGTCCTGAATATAGGGGTCGACCGGCGAAATCATCAGATGAACATCAAACGTCTTTTTCGTGTGCGGCCTCAGCTTTTTAATCACCGGAGGGCCGAAGGTCAGGTTGGGCACAAAATGACCGTCCATAACGTCGATGTGGATCCAGTCGGCCCCCGCCTTATCGATTCGGCGGACCTCCTCGCCCAATTCAGCGAAATCTGCG
Source organism: Pseudomonadota bacterium (assembly GCA_038630445.1). GTDB lineage: Bacteria > Pseudomonadota > Alphaproteobacteria > Caulobacterales > Hyphomonadaceae > Henriciella. The sequence continues at coordinate 12,704 of JBCBCO010000004.1, forward strand.
GACAAGATAGAAGGAGCAATAAACACGTCTGACATGCTTGACGCCTAGAAGGAAAGCCCAGCCAAGACAAGGTTTAGGGTCAGGCAGATAAGGCCAAATCGGACAATCACTGCGCTTTGCAGCACTTGCGTAAAATTTCACAGATTACTCTCATCCGATTTCAACGCTGACGAGGCATAATTGAAGTCGAATTTAAAGGTGTCCCATGTTTGCTCTGCAACTCACTGCAATCGCGTTACTCTGCCTCTCGGCCCTGCTCTTCTTCGCGCCGCAGATTGTCGCTTATGGCCCACGCGCCATTCCGTCGCTGGCGCGGCGTCGCGATGTTCGCTTCATGACAACCACGTTTGCGAGCCTCATTGTCCTGGCTCTCATAGCCCCGTCATTCAGCACCGCATTGTATACAGGCGGAAGCACGATTTATGCGATGGCTGCCGAACTGACCTCAATGAATTTTGGCGCGGTCTAGAGACACGTCTCACACAGAACACGAAACGTGGCTTGACCGAGGTGTACATGCCCGCGTAGGTGGCGGTCATGACAGAACACACCTCCCAAGCCTTTGCGAACAAGTCCTTCGCTGGCAACTATTTTGAAGATTTCCATGTCGGCATGATCCTCAATCATGCCACACCGCTAACAATCAGTGATGGCGACATCGCGCTGTATCGCGGCCTGACCGGCAGCCGTTTTGCCATGTACAGCTCAGCAGAGTTCGCCAAGACGAACGGCTTTGACCAGCTTCCGGTTGATCCAATCCTCGCCTTCCATGTCGTTTTCGGAAAAACCGTCCCTGATATTTCGCTGAATGCCGTCGCCAATCTCGGCTACGCAGACGGTCGATTCCCCATCGGTGTTTACCCAGGCGATACGCTGCGCGCGGTCTCTGAAGTCATCGGGGTCAAACAAAACTCAAATGGCAAAACCGGCGTCGTCTATGTCCGCACCAAAGGCTTCAACCAGAAGGATGAGGAAGTCCTGTCCTATGTTCGCTGGGTCATGGTCAATAAACGTGACGCCGCTTCACCTGCTCCGGAAATAGTCATCCCGGACCTACCCAAAGCCGTCGATCCGAAAGTCTTTGACGCGCATTGGTCTTACGCAAATTGGGACGATACGCTCGCAGGATCACCGTATCGTTATGACGATTATGCCATCGGTGAGAAAATCAACCATGTCGACGGCATGACCGTTGAAGAGGCCGAACATCAGATCGCCACCCGCCTCTACCAGAACACGGCGAAAGTCCACTTCGATGGCCACAATCAAAAGCAAAGCCGGTTCGGCAAGCGCCTGATCTATGGCGGTGTCGTGATCTCCATCGCACGCGCGCTGTCTTTCAACGGCCTTGCGAATGCAGCGGAACTGCTAGCCATTAATGGCGGAACCCATACAGGTCCGCTCTTCGCGGGCGATACGGTCTATGCATGGAGCGAAGTGCTCGACAAAGCTGAGCTATCGGACACCGTCGGCGCACTCCGCCTGCGCCTTGTTGCAGTCAAGGATCAGGATCCCGGTGATTTCGCCTTGCGCGGTGAGGACGGCAAATACGCCCCCGGCGTCTGCCTCGATTTCGACTATTGGGCGGCGATCCCGCGCTAATCATGCGCCTTGAGACTGACCGAACTGTTCTGTCTCTCCTGCACGAACGCGATGCTCAGGCCATCGCTGACTATTATCGTATCAATGCAGCCCATCTCGACCCGTGGGAGCCTGCAAGACCCGCAGACTTTCACGGGCCCCGCAGCTGGAAAGCACGGGCACGAAAGGCACAACTTGATGCCAGAGAAGGCAAATCCCTACGCCTCATCGCGCGCCTCAAAACTGGTAGCGAGATCATCGGCGTCTGCAACTTCACAAACGTGCAAAGAGGCCCGGCGCAATCGGCCTATCTCGGCTATTCCATCGCCGCCTCATATGCGGGTCGAGGCCTGATGTCAGAAATTGTCAATGCGGGCTGCACATACATACTCGACGAAGCTGGCCTTAATCGCATCCAAGCCGCCTGCATCCCGCAAAACAAAAGAAGCGCAAAACTTCTGGAGCGTCTCGGCTTTCGCTATATCGGCAGGGCTGAGAGATATTTACAGATCAATGGCGTCTGGGCGGACCATGATCTCTGGGAACGCCTCTCGCCGCAAAAAGACCCTTGAGATATCCTAATGCTGCATAATCGACGCGTCGGCCCTATATGCACGTCATGAACGCGCCTCTTTATGGTCTCTCTCTATATGCCATCGCACTGGCCACGCTGCTGTCGGCTTTCATTCGCTTTGTCCAGTCGACCCAGCTGAGACGCCGCGTCGAATGGCAAATGACCGGCCCGCGCGAACTTGCTGAATTGTCAGGCATTACTGATCCACGCGACTTACAGGACGCGTTCGGCCCGCCCGGCATGGACCGCGTCTGGAGGCATATAACTCTGCCCCAAATCGAAGAGAAACGCCTCTTCGCAGGCCACCTCATGAGCGACCCGCGTGTGCAAGCGATGTCGGCCGCCTTCGCGATCCTGTCGCTCATATTACAGAACTGGGTCACACAAATATTCCTGATCGCAGCAGCCATCGCACAGGCCGGTGCATGGCTGGCAGCGACAAGACTTCCGAAATAAGACTTTTGCTTACGAATATTTTTGTATACTCACCGACATCTTGGAATGGAGCCGTACATGCGCGTCTGGAAAATGAACGGGGCTGGAAATGCTTTCGCCGTCTTTGACGCGCGTAGTACCAGATTTGCGCCATCTGAAGCCCAGATCCGCGACATCGCTGCGACCATGAAAGCTGATCAAGTTATGTCGATAGAGCGTGATCTGCGCGCCGACGCCTTCCTGCGCATCTGGAATGCTGACGGCGGCGAGGTGAAGGCCTGCGGCAACGGCACGCGCGCCGTCGCACACTTGCTCCTTGAAGAAAATGGGGCAGACGAAATACGCATTCAGACCGAAGCCGACATTCTGAAAGGCAGCCGCGCCGAAGGCGGCCTTGTCAGCGTCGATATGGGCTCGCCCCTGATGGGCTGGGAAGACATTCCGCTCTCAGAAAAAATGGATGTGCGCGGCGTGGACGTCAAAATCGGACCCATGGACAATCCCTATCTCTGGGGGCCCGCCGTTGTCAGCATGGGCAACCCGCACGCGGTCTTCTTCGTTGACGATGTCGATGCATATGACATTCCCGCCATCGGCCCCCTCGTTGAATGGCACCCGACCTTTCCCGAAGGTGTCAATGTCGGCTTTGCTCAAGTCATCGACCGCGAAACGATCCGCCTACGCGTCTGGGAACGCGGCGCGGGCCTGACCAAAGCCTGTGGGACGGGCGCCTGTGCCGCCCTCGTCTGTGCCGCTCGTGCAAACAAAACAGATCGAAAAGCCCGCCTGATTCTCGATGGCGGTGACCTCATCATTCACTGGGATGAAGCCACAGACCATGTCATCATGACCGGCCCGGTCGAGCTGGAACAGGTTCTGGACGTCTAATTGCCGTGCAACCAATTTCGTGAGATATTCATTCCATGGGTTACCAAGACATCATAACAGTGGATTCTGACAAACGCGGCGGCAAGCCCTGCGTTCGAGGGATTAGAATAACTGTCGACGAGGTACTTAGCTATCTGGCAGGCGGAATGTCTGTAGAAGAATTCCTGTCAGATTTTCCGTATTTAACCCACGAAGATGTGCTCGCTTGCATGGCTTATGCGGCGGCCGAACTGCCCAAGACTTATTCCAAGATTGATACTGAAGCAGTTGCATGAAGCTGCTCTTTGATGAGAATCTCTCACCAAAGCTCTGCCGAATGCTGGAGGATTTGGAGGCAGAACTCTCACATGTCAGCACTTTAAAACTCAATGAAACACCCGACCAAACGATTTGGAAATATGCACGACGGACGGGTCAGATGATTGTAACGCGCGATAGAGACTTTATCGAGATCGCAAATCGATTCGGAGCCCCTCCGAAGCTGTTCGTTATACTGCTCCCCAATCCAACAAGCGCAGCAATAGCCGACATCATCCGGGACAATTTCAAACAGTTGAAGCTCTACTATGAGGCAGCGAATGATACAGTGCTGATTATTCAATCCTCTTGAGTTGGATGAATGAAAGCGCGATATGCGCATGACAACTATGCCCGCCACAAAAACCGCAACCAGACCATCTGAAGTCATCACGCTCGGCTGTCGCCTGAACAGCTATGAGAGCGAGGTCATGCGCGGTCATGCTGAAAAAGCGGGCCTTGAAGGCGCGGTGATCGTCAACACGTGCGCTGTTACCTCAGAAGCTATGCGCACAGCCCGCCAAACCATCCGCCGCGCCAAGCGGGATCGCCCTGATGCCCCCATCATCGTCACAGGCTGCGGCGCGCAGGTGGACGCGAACATGTTCGCAGAGATGCCAGAAGTCGACCGCGTCATCGGCAATCACGAAAAAATGCAGGCCGAAACGTGGAAACCCGTCAGCTTGCTCGGCGATACAGAAAAAATCCGCGTCAATGACATCATGTCGGTGAAGGAAACGGCGGGCCACCTGATTGACGGAATGGGCGGACGCGCGCGTGCCTATGTGCAGGTTCAGAATGGCTGCGACCACCGCTGCACGTTCTGCATTATCCCTTACGGACGCGGCAATTCCCGCTCTGTACCCGCGGGCGAGGTCGTCAATATGGTGCGCCGCCTTGTCCAGACCGGGCATTATGAAGTCGTCCTGACTGGCGTGGACCTCACCAGTTGGGGTCAGGACCTGCCGCGTGAGCCAAAGCTCGGCAATCTGGTGCAGCGCATCCTGAAACTCGTGCCGGAACTCAAACAGCTCCGCATCTCATCCATTGACGCGATTGAAATGGATGACGCCCTGTTCGAGGTCATGTCCGACCCCCGCCTCGCGCCCTTCATGCATCTCAGCTTGCAGCATGGCGATAACCTCATCCTCAGACGCATGAAACGCCGTCACAAGCGCGATGAAGCGATCTCCCTGTGCGAGCGCCTGCGCGATGTTCGTCCCGAAATTGCTCTGGGCGCGGATTTCATCGCGGGTTTCCCAAGTGAAACGGAAGAGGCGTTTGAGAACTCGCTCAACCTCATCGACGAGTGCAATATCGCGTTCGTCCATGCCTTCCCCTACAGCCCGCGGCCCGGCACGCCTGCAGCGCGCCTGCCCCAGCTGCCCAAGCCTCTCATCAAAGAGCGCGCCGCGCGGATGAGGGCGAAAGCGGCAACATCTCTGTCGCGCCACCTCGACCATTATCAAAACCGTGAGGTCACCGCCCTAATCGAAAAAGGTGATAATGGGCGTCTTCCAGACTTTACGCCCATCACCGTTAGCGGCATCACAGACAGTGAGGCTGGACGCATTCAGGCCGCGCGTATAACCGGACATGACGGCAAAAAACTGATAGCGACTGCGATATGATCCTCTGGTTCGGCAAGAAAAAACAAAAAGAAGAGGCGCTCAAAGTCGGCGCGGAAATGGAAGCGCCGGAGCTTTCTGCAGAAGAGCTCGCGGCGAAGAAAGCCGCCGAGGAAGAAGCCGAACGTCTCGCCAAGGAAGAAGCGGACCGCAAAGCCGCTGAACAAGCCGAAATCGAGCGCAAAGTCGCCGAAGCCAATGCGGCTTGGGAAGAACGCCAAAAACGCGAGGCTCAAGAAGCTGAAGCTGAAGCCGCCCGCCTCGCAGAAGAAGCAAAGCAACGCGAAGCCGCCCGCCTTGAAGCTGAACGGCTAGCGGCTGAGGCCCGCGCCAAAGCTGAAGCAGATGCGGCCGCAGCGGAAGAAGCCAAACGCGCCGAGGAGGAAGCCGCGCGCTTAGCCGCGGAGGCTGAAGCCGCGCGAATAGCCGAAGAAGAGCGCCGTGCGCGCGAAGAAAAAGCAAAAGCGGAACTCGCGCGTCTGGAACAACGCCGCGCCGATGAAGCCCTACGCCAACAACTCGCCGAAGAACGCGCGCGCAAAGAGGCCGAACGCCAAGCCGCCATCGCACGCGGAGAGCCCGATCCGTATGCGGAGGTTTCTGAACCCGGCTTCTTCACCAAGCTCACATCAGGCCTCGCAAAATCCTCCTCCAAAATGGGCGACGGCATCACGAGCCTGTTCACCAAACGCAAGCTGGATGATGAAGCGCTGGAAGACTTAGAAGACATCCTTCTCACCTCCGACATGGGCGGCAAAGTGACGTCTCGCATCGTGACCAATTTCGCTAAAACGCGCATGGACAAGGACGTCACCGGCGACGAAATCAAGGCCGCGCTCGCCGATGAGATTGAAGCCATTATGGGGCCGCGCGAAGAAATCGTGGATTGGTCAGATGGCACGAGTCCGCGCGTCGTACTCTTCGTCGGCGTCAATGGCTCGGGTAAAACGACAACCATCGGCAAAATTGCCTCAAAACTGCAGGAACAGGGGGCAAAAGCCCTCCTCGTCGCAGGCGATACATTCCGCGCCGCCGCCATCGAGCAGCTCTCCGTCTGGGGCGAACGCGCAGGTATTCCAGTTCTCGCAAAAGAACCGGGCGCAGATGCAGCTGGCCTTGTCTATGAAGCGATCGAAAAGGCGCGTCAGGAAAACATCGATCTCGTCCTCGTCGATACGGCAGGCCGCCTGCAGAACAAAAAAGAGCTGATGGCCGAGCTTGAGAAAATCGTGCGCGTCACGCGCAAGCTCGACGAAACAGCGCCGCACGATGTCATCCTCGTACTCGATGCCACGGTCGGACAGAATGCGCTTAGCCAGGTCGAAGCCTTCAGAGAGGCCGCAGACGTCTCAGGCATCGTTATGACCAAGCTCGACGGCACGGCAAAAGGCGGGGTCCTCGTCGCCGTTGCTGAAGCGCACGAATTACCGATCCACTTTGTCGGTATCGGTGAAAAGGCAGAAGACCTACAACCCTTCTCAGCCCGCGCCTATGCGCGCGCCCTCGTCGGCCTGTCAGACATCACCGAAGACGCAGATCTCGAACCGGCATGAGCGGAGAGAAACACGCGCTCCGTATACAGATGAAAGCGCTGCGCGAAGAACTCGCTGCGCGCGATCCCGATGCTGGAGAAACACTCGCAGACAAATTCCCGCTCAAACTTCTGGAACGCTATGGCCCAACTGTCGCGACCTATTTGCCCATCGGAAGCGAGATCGATCCGCGCCCCCTTATGGACAAACTGACCCGCGCAGGCGCAAAACTCGCCCTGCCCTGCGTCCTGCAAGACGGCTCCATGATTTATCGCTACTACAAGCGCGGTGACCCGCTTGAAAAAGCGAAGTTTGGTCTGCTTGAACCTTTCCATGAAGTACCCGAAGTCCAGCCAACCCTGATCCTGACGCCGCTGCTTGCCTTCGACCGAGAAGGCAACCGCCTCGGCTATGGCAAAGGCCATTATGACCGCGCAATCTCGCGCCTACGAGCAAACGGTCGCGCCTTTGTCTGCGGGCTCGCTTTTCACGGTCAGGAAGTCGACACCATCCCGGCCGAACCACATGACATACCCCTCGATTGGGTGATGACAGAGCGCGGCTCTATCCCACTCTTCATGATGCGCGCGATGGGACAACCAAACGATGACTAGGGTCTAATCGCCCTCGTCCATCGCCAGAATAATCTGCGTATAGCCGCGCGCCATCCGCCCCATATTCTCAACGCTGATCCGCTCATTGGTCCCATGAAAGCCCGACAGCTCATCCAGATTCATCAGTGCGGGCATAAAGCGGTAGACATTATCCGTAATCGCATTCGCATACCGGCTGTCTGTTGCGCCGAGCACAAGCCCAGGGGCAACGCTCGCCCCGCCTGTCGCGTCCTTCGCCACCGCGTGCAGCACCGCATAAGCGCGATTGTCCATCGGGCTAACCGGCGACGCTCCGGTCCCACGAATACCGCTACGACCCCGCGTAATCGTCAGGCCATCAATCCCTGCCGTGACCCGCTCAATGTGCGCGACGATGTCGTCTTCAGTATCATTCGGATGAATCCGGAAATTTATGATCGCGGTGGCCCGCTGTGCCAGCACATTCTCTTTCGCTGAGCCAACCAGCATGGTCGGCGCTGTCGTCGTGCGGATCATCGCATTTAAGGGCGGATTATCAGCCGCAGCACCCTCAATCGCAAACCCCAGCAGCCATTGATTGGCAAAGGCCATCCTCTGAGCAAACGGCATATCCGGCCCGGCAGATTCCAACAGCGTCTTGATCGGCTCTTTCGACAAATCAGACGGCATCTGGTTCTCTTCCAACGCCAGAAGTGCACGCGAAAGTCTGATCGTCGCGCTATCACGCGGCGGCGTTGAGCTATGCCCGCCCTGTGCGCTCGCGGTGATCTCAATCGTGATATAGCCCTTCTCAGCAACCCCGATAAAGGCCAGCGTATCGCCGGTCAGGGGGTTCGCCTCAATCGCCATGAAACCTTCGTCCAGAACCATAGCCGGCACCATGTCCCGTGACCGGATCAGCTCAATGCCAGCGGCAGCCCCCGAACCAGAGACTTCCTCATCATGGCCCAGCATGAACAGAACAGTGCGACGCGGCTGAAAGCCTTCACGGGCCAGACGCTCCAGCGCCTCAAACTGGCCGACCATAGAGCCTTTATCATCAATCGCGCCACGCCCGAACACAAATCCATCCTGAACCGCGCCGGAAAAGGGTCGCGCCTCCCAATCGCCTTCGGTCCCAATATTCACAGGCACCACATCCTGATGCGCCATCAGCAGAATGGGCGCGAGCGAGGTGTCACTCCCCTGCCACGTATAGAGCAGGCTATATCCGCCAGGGATGGTTTCTTTGCTCACGGCGGCGTGGAAGGCGGGATAGGTCTCTTCCATCCAAGCCTGCATCTCAAGCCACGGACCTTCCAGACCCGGGCGCGGATCACCGGGTGCCACTGTAATCGTCCGAAACCGGATGGCTTCGCCAAGCCGCTGCGCGATCAGATCGGCATCAAACTCGCCAAAATCAGCCAGCGTAATCTGTTGCACACTATCGGCTGGACCACCGTAATTCAGTGTACGGATAATAACGACTGCGACCAATAAAAGCAGAGCGGCAAATACAGCCCCTACGCCATACAAAAAAGTCTTCAGCATTTGCTCCTCCCAAACGCTTGCATGACCATCCTCCGGCCAAGGCGCTAAAGCAAGAGCCAAACAGCCTTGCGCCCCTTCAGATGCAAGCAGAATACCCCCTTTTCCGCAGATACAAACGAAAATTGGTATCCATCTCTGAACCTATCGTCTTCGTGGAAAGGTCCAGAGCTGGACGCCAGCTCAATACTGGGGTCGCCGGAGAAAGGAGCAAGAAAACACCAAAAAGCACGACACAAATTTGAAGGTAGACAGCCCTGAGCCCGGTTCATGCGTCCAAAGGGCGCGGAACCTGCTTATCCGGCTGCGCCGTAGGCGCTGACGGTGGGATCAAAAGAAAGCGCCAGCGGCCCGGTTCATGTGAGGCGCAACGCGCCGATACGGAACCCGCTTCAACGCCTATGCGGCGAAGCCGCTCAGCAGGCGTTCAAAAGAGTAAAATCCAGACGGCCTGTAAGCCGGGTTCTGTCCCCCTTCTTTCGAAGGATGAGCAGCCATTCCTCTGCGACGTACGTTACCGCACGCCTGACGCGACACACCCGGGACGCGGGCCAGAGACAGCCCATACGCATCCCCTATTCGGTCTTGCTCCAGGCGGGGTTTACCATGCGGGCCGCATCGCTGAGGCCCCGGTGGGCTCTTACCCCACCCTTTCACCCTTACCTCATCGCTGAGGCGGTTTGCTTTCTGTGGCACTTTCCCTCGGCTCACGCCGGGTGGACGTTATCCACCGCCTTGTCTCCATGGAGCCCGGACTTTCCTCCAATGGCCGGTTACCCAACCATCAGCGACTGCCCAGCCGTCTGGAGGCTGCGCTATAGGCTAAATTCGAGAGAGACGCGAGTCCCGCTATTCCGTATCGAAAAGAACGTCCGGGTTCTTCATGCTCTTAATCTCGAGCACGTTATTGTTCGGGTCGGCGATGAAGAAGGTTTCCTGCTCGAACTTATCGCCTTTGAAGCGGCGATAGGGATCGTCAATGTATTCAAGACCCGCCTCAGCGATCCGGTCTTTCACCCCATCAAAGTCGTCTTGGGTCAAGTGAATCCCGAAATGCGGCACCAGAACCGCACCCATATCAACGTCGTGGCGCACACTTGGCAGCTGCTCCTCACTCTGGTGCAGTGTCAGCTCGTTGCCCCAGAAGTTGACATCAATCCAACGGCCTTCCTCAAAGTTGCCCGTCGTACAGCCAAGCACGTCCGTGTAGAATTTCAGCGTCTTCGGCAAATCGCCCGCAGGGATCGCGAGGTGAACAATAGCAGACATGGGAAACCTCCAAAATTAGTTGTGATCACAACTAATACGACATGTCTTAACAAGATGGAAGCGCCTAAAACCGTTCGATTCGGAAAGACCTCGTGGCGCATCATGCCCGCTGCTTATTAGAACGGACGCGCTATAGCAGAGGCTCTACTTTCGCTCTCAGAAGATCGATAAGCTCTTGGTCCATGTATCGATAGTCATCAGGAATATCCAGAACATGTAAGGTCTTATATCGAACCTCGTCACGGAACTGGGCTTGAAGCCGGGTTTTATGCTTCTGCTCCATGACGAGGATAATATCCGCCCACCTCAAATCTTTGACTGAAACCGTGCGCTTGGCCCGACTTGATGTTCCCGCAGACCGAACATTGATCCCTGTCTCACGTCGGAAAATCGCTTCGGCTGTTGGACTGCGCCACTGGTTCATCGAACAAATGAAGAGGACGTGGGTCAACTGACTATTCAACAGAGTACCCGCCCCATGTGGCGATCATTAAGCCAGCCATTTAATCTGATCTCTCATAAAGCGCTTGCACCCGATCCATCACTTGCAACGTCCGTAAATCCGCGAGACCTGTCACCTGATCCTGCACCCAACGTCGCTGAAACGCCCGAACAACCGCCTCCGTCTGCGCGTCATAAGCACCGGTCTCTTCGATGGGATAGCCGATACCCGCAAGCATGGTCTGCAAACGCAAAACAGTGTCGCCCCTGTCACTCAGCCCCAATCCCCGCCCGATGAGGTTAAGTTCATCGCTCTCAACCCTCTCCGGCCAAAGCCCAATCCCGGCCTCAGCCAGTCGAGCCCAAGGGAAATGCTCACCCGGATCATCCTTACGGTCCGGCGCAATATCGGAATGTCCGACAATGCCTGTTTGCGGGATAGCCCAGCGCTCCAGAATGCCCTGACAGAGCTCGATCACCGCGTCGATCTGCACGTCCGGATAAGGCGGCAAAGCCCCATCCGGCAGAGGCCAGTCATGCCCGCCATTCACAATCTCAATGCCAATGGACCGCGAATTCAGATCGCTCTCCCCACGCCAAGACGAAACTCCTGCATGCCAGGCGCGCTTATCCTCCCCGACAAGCTGCACCACGCGCCCGTCTTCCCAGACCATATAATGCGCTGATACTTCAGCAGCCGGATCGCACATCCGCTCCAGCGCCGCTTGGCCCGTCTCCATGCCCGTATAGTGCAGGACGAGCATGCTGACATCGGCTTTGCGGTCGTTGAAGTTTGGCGATGGATGCGCTGTGATTGTCATTCCTTACGCCCGCTCATTTTGGTTCCAAGCGCCGCCTCAGGCATCGCCTGATTAGGCCGCACCAGAATAATGAAAACCCCGCCAAGTGAAATCGCCGCGCCCACAACAAGCTGCAAAGTCAGCTGCTCGTTCAGCAAGGCCACAGACAGAACAACCCCCCAAATCGGCGTCATCAAGGTCAGCGGAGACACGAGTGACACATCATACTTCTTGATCAGCGTATAAAATCCGCCGTGCCCGAACACGCTAACACCTAAAACCGCGAATGCTGTCGCGAGCCAGACCAACCAACCGCCCTCAATAAACGCGCCCCAACCATTTGCGTCCGCTTCAAAGATGCCGGACACCGCAAACAGGGGCGCGAAACTGAACAGGCCAATCCATGCTTGCATTTGCAGGGCCGTAATCGGCGGCATTTGCTTCATCAGGATGCCCGCCGCAGAAGCCACAATCATCGCCACAACAACATACATCAGCCCGTAACTGAAGCTAAAGGTCGTTGGATCCACAGCAATCAGAACCGCACCAGCAAAGGCCAGCATGATCCCAAGGCCACGCCGCCACCCTACTGTCTCGCCCAAAAAGACCATGCTCATCAGTGTCGAAAATGGAACACCGAGCTGGCCAACAACGCTCACCGCGCTCGCCTCAGATGTGGCCAGCCCCAGAAATAAAAGCGCAAAATGAACTGCGCCCATCCCCATCGCAATGAAAAACAGGGTGACGATATTTTTCGGCAGAGGCCTCAAAAACCAGAATAAAACCAGCGCAATCCCTGCAAACCGAAGCGCTGCAAAAAAGAGCGGCGGCACACCCGCATCCGCAATCACCCAGCGCGTCACGACAAGGTTCAGCCCCCAGACAAAACAGATGACAGCCAACAAAAGAAAATCGCGAAAGATCACGCGCTATCCTCTGGCGCGCTCAGCATTAGCCTCGGCGCGCTGATAGACTGAGGCAAAAAACTCACGCGCGGCAGCATCGGCCAGTCCGCCACCGCCTGGTGATTTCGTCATCTCTTCCATATCATGAACGCGCTCCAATAAGCGCAACAGATGCGGCACAGGCCAGAGTTTCAGACGCGCTTCAAATTCGGGCCATTTGTCGGGCCAGATCGGGGGTTTCATCTGTTTGCCAACATTGCCACCACCCTGCGCACCCTGCAGTGCCCGCGCTGAAAGCATTTGCTTGGCTTCCCGCTCAATCCCGCGCAGCAATCCAATCGCTGACAGACCCGCATCCACAACACGATCAAGCTCAGCCTGCGCCAGATCCGATTTTCCGGACAGAGCAAGCTGCACCGCCGCATAGATATCCTCATCCGCATTCGTCTCACAAAGCGCGCGAACATCTTCAACGCTCACGGCGCGCCCAAGCCCATGCGCGTAAATCGCCAATTTCTCTGTCTCAGCATTCGCCAAACTGCGATGGCCCGGCAAACCCGCCACAAAGACCGCCAATGCGTCATCCTCGATCGCCACATCTCGCGCGCTCAGCATGTCGCGCACCAGACCAGACACATCCGCATCACTATCGGCAAAAACTTGCAGCGCTGCGCTGCTCGCCCCCGCTTCAAACGCTGTGCGCATTTTCGAGCGCGTATTCAGTGTCCCGTTTTGCACAATCAGCTTGGCCGCAACGCGTTCCGTCGGCAGCGCCAACACATCTTTCAGCACTGAAAACAGCTTCTCACCGTTCGTCCGCAGCCGCAGGATCGTGCCCTCACCCAACAGCGACACCGCCTCAAGCGCGTCAAACAGAACCGGCGGATCACGGCGAACCTCATCCTCATCGAGCGTCAGGAGATTTGCAGGCCCGGCTTTCTGCCAGGCCGCAATCAGATCGCGGGCAAGGTCGCCAACGACGCCCTCATCTTCTCCAAAGATCAGGACAAAAGGGACAGTCTCATCGGGCCTTTTCGCGAACCGCGCCGCGCTATTGCCCGAAAACTTCATTCCTCGTCCGCCAGCTGCAGCCGCATATCATCAACAAGGCGACGAGCAAGAACTGTCATTAACCGCTCGCTTATGTCAATTTGTGCCGGAATATCTGAGAATGGGGCACCCGGGACATTGTAAGCGGTTTCAGCAGTGACTTTGCCACTAATCGCTGTATCCGCAGTGGCTAGAACGTACTCTGCCTGACCAATGACGTCTGTCCGCGATGCAGCTTCATCGGGCCGCAGGGCTAAACGTGCCAACCTTTCATCCAGAATAACTGTCAGCGTCGCCTCTTCTTCAAGACCCGGCAAACCGGGGCCAAGTTCCTGGATCAAAGCTTTGCGCAAAGCGTGGCCGGAACGCCCATCAATCTGCTCAACCACGATCGGCGTGGACGCCTCTCCACCGGCATACATCGGCTGGAACCCGCAGCCGCCCAGCGGTGCCATCAAACCAAGCGTAAAGAGAGCAATCAAACCCTGCTTCATGATAAGAGATCCTTTTGACGCGTTAGACGACGATATTCACGATCCTGCCGGGAACGACAATAATTTTCTTCGGTGTTTTACACTCAATGTGGCTCTGCAGATCAGGCGCACGCAATGCAAGGGCCTCAATCTCATCCTTGCTGGCCGTCTTGGACACCTCAATCTCTGCGCGGCGTTTTCCATTCACCTGAATCGGCAAAGTGACAGTATCATCCACGGTCAGACCCTTATCCACGTCTGGCCATGCCGCAGCAGACACCAAGCCCTCACCACCAATCCGCGCCCAGCATTCCTCTGCCAGATGCGGCATGAAGGGCGGCAGGCACCGTGCGAGCATGCTGCCCGCTTCATACCGGTTCGCTTCGCTCTCGCCAGCACCCTTCTTGATGGCGTTCAGCCATGTATAAAACTCAGCAATCGCCGCGTTAAAACGAAACTCTTCAATCGCCTTATCAATCGCCGCGACCGCCTTGTGAGACGCTTTGCGAAGATCGGTCTTACCCTCAGGTTCACCCGGCTTCTCATTCGGCAACTCATCAAACATCGCCCAGACCCGCTGCACAAAACGAGCAGCGCCCTCAGCGCCGGCCTGTGTCCATTCAATATCGCGTTCCGGTGGACTATCGGACAGCACAAACCAGCGAGCGGTGTCAGCTCCGAATGTTGCAATGATCTCATCCGGGTCAACGACATTCTTCTTCGATTTCGACATTTTGACGATGTCACCGACCTCAACAGGATTGCCCGTCTTGATCTCAATCACCTCATCGCCACGCCGCTCGATTGAGGCTGGCTCAAGCCATTTTCCATCAGAAGACTTATAAGTCTCATGCGTCACCATGCCTTGCGTGAAAAGGCCTGCAAACGGTTCCCCGCTTGGCAGGTCCAGCTCACCCACATCACGCATCGCACGGGTAAAAAATCGCGCATACAGCAAGTGTAGGACCGCATGCTCTACCCCGCCGACATACTGGTCAACGGGCAACCAATAGGCCCGTTCCGCCTGATCTGACACGCTCGCAAAGCGCGCAAAATACCAGCTGGAATCATTGAACGTATCCAGCGTATCCGTCTCGCGCGTCGCTGGCCCGCCGCATTTCGGGCACGTGCAATGCTTCCAGGTCGGATGATGCGAGAGCGGGTTCCCCGGCAGTTGAAAACTCACATCCTCAGGCAGTTTCACCGGCAAATCCGCTTCAGGAACCTGAACGATCCCGCATTCAGGCTCAGGACAATGCACAACAGGGATCGGACAGCCCCAATAACGCTGACGGCTCACACCCCAATCACGCAGACGGTAATTCGTTGTCCCCTGCCCCAGCGCCAGCTCTTCAATCCGAGCAATGGCAGCCGTCTTCGCAGGCCCAATCTCTAGCGTGTCGAGGAAATCCGAATTCATAATGACACCCGGCCCGGTATAGGCCGCGTCCATATCGTCACCCAGCCCGGAGCGAACCCACATCTCTCCGGCGGCATCTTTATCGCTCGGCTTCACAACAGGCAGGATTGGCAGACCATATTTGCGCGCAAAATCGAAATCGCGCTGGTCATGCGCCGGACAGGCAAAGATCGCGCCCGTGCCGTAGCCCATCAGAACAAAATTCGCGATCCAGACCGGAAGCGGCTCACCGGTAAACGGATGCTCGACCGTCAACCCTGTATCAAAGCCCATTTTCGGGGCTTTCTCGATATCGGCTTCCGACGTTCCCAGTTGCGCGCATTCCTTACAAAAATCTTCGATAGGGGCGACAGCCTCTGAAAGCGCTTGTGTTATCGGATGATCGGGCGACAAGGCGATGAAGCTCGCCCCGAAGAGCGTATCTGGCCTCGTCGTAAATATATCGATGCCATCTTGGTCTACAGTGAGAGCGTCTTTTAGATCTTCATAGTCACCGATTTTGACTCTTGTTGTGATATAGTCGTCGGACTCATACGCTTTTTTGACTTCATCCAAAGAGTCGAAACCCTCAGGCGGAGCCCACTCAAACCGCATCTGTAGGCCTTCAGATCGCCCGATCCAGTTCGCCTGCATCGTGCGGACCTTTTCCGGCCAGCGCTCCAGCTTTTGCACCTCTTCCAGCAGGTCTTCCGCATAATCAGTGATCCGGAAAAACCACTGAACCAGCTCGCGTTGCTCCACCGGCGCACCGGACCGCCAGCCCTTGCCGTCGACAACCTGCTCATTCGCCAGAACCGTATTATCGACCGGGTCCCAGTTTACCTTCGCCTTCTTCTGATAGACGAGACCCTTCTCCATGAATTTCAGGAACAGACGCTGCTGCTCGCCGTAATAATCCGGATCACAGGTCGCAAATTCGCGCGACCAATCTAGGGAAAGCCCCAACTTCTCAAACTGCGCCTTCATCGACGCGATGTTCTGATAGGTCCACTCGCCCGGATGAACGCCCCGCTCCATAGCCGCATTTTCCGCTGGCATCCCGAACGCATCCCAGCCCATCGGGTGCAGAACATTGTGCCCCTTGGCCTTCTTATGCCGGGCCACGACATCGCCCATCGCATAATTGCGAACATGGCCCATGTGCAGCCGCCCGGATGGATAGGGAAACATCTCCAGCACGTAGGCTTTCGGCGCATCGCCCGCCTCGCTCGGCGTCTTCGCCTTGAAAAGCTCTGCCTCCGCCCAGGCCTGCCGCCATTTCGGTTCCGCACTTTGAGGATCGTATTTGCTAGCCATCACGCATTCCGCATCATCATAAAATCACACCCGCGACTAGCGGCACTCTAAGCGAGGGGTCAACGCCATAATGTAGAGCGAGCCGCTCAGACGCATAAATATCGGCGCCAACCGCACCCCAAACCTAAAGTCTGATTGCCACACCCGTCCGCGTGTTCTAGGGGACAGGCCATTCTGGTAAAGACTGACAGGAGACCTCCCATGGCCCGTAAAAAAATTGCGCTGATCGGCTCAGGCATGATCGGCGGCACACTTGCTCACGTATCGGCTCGCGAGGAGCTCGGCGACGTGATCCTTTTTGACATTCAGGAAGGCATCCCGGAAGGCAAAGCCCTCGACATCGCGGAATCGACGCCTGTCTATAACAGCTCTGTCGATCTTAAAGGCACACAAAGCTATGCCGATATCGCTGGCGCGGACGTTTGCATCGTCACCGCGGGTGTCCCGCGTAAGCCGGGCATGAGCCGCGATGACCTGCTTGGCATCAATCTGAAAGTCATGAAAGCCGTCGGCGAAGGCATCAAGGCCCACGCACCAAACGCATTCGTGATCTGTATCACAAACCCACTCGACGCGATGGTCTGGGCGCTCCAACAATTCTCCGGCCTTCCCACAAACAAAGTCGTCGGCATGGCAGGCGTGCTCGACTCCAGCCGTTTTGCCTATTTCCTTTCAGAGGCAACAGGCGTTTCCGTGGCCGATATCCACGCTTGGACGCTGGCCGGTCACGGCGACTCGATGGTCCCGATGGTGCGTCATTCGACTGTCGGCGGCCTGCCCCTGCCACAGCTCGTCAAACAAGGCTGGATGAGCCAGGAAAAGCTCGACTCTATCGTAGAGCGCACCCGCAAGGGCGGCGGCGAGATTGTCGGCCTGCTGAAAACAGGATCAGCCTATTACGCGCCGGCCGAAAGCGCGATTGCTATGGCGAAATCCTACCTGTCAGACCAGAAGCGTGTTCTGCCAGCCGCCGCATGGTGTGATGGTGAATATGGCCTCAGCGGCATGTATGTCGGTGTCCCAACGCTGATTGGCGCAAATGGTGCCGAAAAAGTCGTTGAGTTCGATTTCAATGACGAAGAAGCTACGATGTTCAACACGTCAGTCGACGCCGTCAAAGGCCTCGTCGAAGACTGCAAGAAGCTCGAGCCAGCGCTCGCCTAAACGATCGCGCGGCCCTCACAAAACCGTGAGGGCCGCGCAATCCCTCTTTGCGTATCACCCAGCCCTGCTATGCAGCCTCAAACTCATAGCAGGAGCACACCCATGATCCGTTCTGTCCTCGCAGCCAGCGCCGCAGCATCCATCCTTCTCACAGCCTGCGGACAAGAAGCAGCACCCACCGAAGAGGTTGAGGCCGAAGTCCCGGCGGCCGAAGAAACCGTAGAAACCGTCGCTGAGATCGTTACCGAACCGGAAGCCACAAGCATCGGACCGGAGATTGGCAGCGCAGCACCAGCCATCACAGCAACCCTGACAGACGGCAGTGCGACAGACCTCGCCGGAATTTCAGGAGCCGAAGGCGCTGTTCTCGTCTTCTCCCGCTCGCTCGACTGGTGCCCATTCTGCAAAACGCAGGCGAATGACCTAGAAGCCATCGCTGCAGATCTTGCAACCGCCGGCTACCCGCTCAGCTTGATCACCTATGACAGCACCGATATCTTGAGCGCCTACGCCGAAGCCGAAGGCCTGTCCTACACACTCCTGTCTGACACGGACTCCGCTGTCATCGACGGATTCAACCTGCGCAACGCTGAAGTGCCAGCCGACAGTCGTTTCGACGGCATCCCACACCCAGCTGTCGTTTTCGTCGGAACAGACGGCACGGTCGAGGCCGTTCTGCGCGAGGAAGGCTACCGTACGCGCCCATCTAATGACGCGATCCTCGCACAAGCCGCGAGCCTGACTGCAGCCGAGTAATTCATACGATTATCGCATAACTGTTTGCGATATCGTGACACTATGGTTGAAAAACCGCATATCCTAAATTGAGGGCATCATCAGACACGGAGATGCCCTCAATGGCAAACCACATCCTTCATATAAACAGCTCAGCCCGCACCGACGGCTCACAGTCCCGAGCCCTTTCCGCAAAGCTTATCGAGCACCTGAGCCATGACACCACGACCGTCACCCACCGCGATGTCGGCAACAATCCACCCGCAATCCTGAGCGAAGACTGGGTCAACGCAAACTTCACACCTGCCGAAAACCGCACGGACGCACAGAATCAAACGCTCGCGCTCTCAGATGAGTTGATCGGGGAAATCGAGGCTGCCGACACGCTCGTCCTCGCCGTCCCGATCTATAATTTCGGCGTCCCGGCCGCGTTCAAAGCTTGGATTGACCAGATCGCGCGCGCCGGAAAGACGTTCAAATACACAGAAAACGGCCCCGTCGGCCTACTCGAAGGCAAACAGGCCTATGTCGTCATCACATCCGGCGGGACGGAGGCCGACTCAGCCATCGATTTCACCACACCTTACCTAAGACATGTCCTAGGCTTTATCGGCATTAACGACGTTTATGTCATTGCCGCCGACCAACTCATGCTTGACGCAGAAGGCACGCTCAAAAAGGCCAATGACGCGATTGAGGCGGTTGCTGCCTAATGGCCAAGTAAGCCGCGACGGATCACCTGCGAATTAGACCTCTTTGTAAGAGCATCCGCCGCGCTTCAGCTTCTACAATATCGAACTCTTTACGCTTGACAGATTCGGTCGAAAACCCCGCATCTATGATACGCCGCATAGCAATCCGAATATCTGCGGCGGTGAACTGTTCTTCTAATGCGCTTATGCTCGAGACGATCTCGGGATGCCTTGCCGCGTATTGCTCATTGATAAGCGGGAAAGCTCGATACTCCGCCCAAAATTCTCTATCATCGATGAGCTCCAGATATTGCTCGGTATAAGCAAGCTGCGGATCGGTTGTGAAGCCAAGCACAAAATCGACGTCAGGCCGCTCATCAAGCATTCGATAAATGTCATCATGCTCAATTAGAACGATATCGTAATCGAAGTCATAGAAAGCCGCCAAACCCCGTAATCCATCACCCCGCGCAGCTGATCCGTAGTTAATGCCGAACGTAAAACGCTGGCTGCGTCCAGCTTCCGCGAGACGCGACAATGTTTGATCTGCTCGGTTGGCTCCGAGTTTCTGGTCGACTTCTGACTTTCTCATCACCAACGTATAATTATTGCTAAAGCCAAACGGAGCGAGAATCTCAGTTGGGTAGGTTGGGTCCTCGTCCTCAAGTATATTGAGTGCGCGCAACTCATGATTACTTCGATCAAGCGCAAAAGCCCTATCCTTGCCCAAATGCTGGGTCAGAATTGTACCGCTATAATCAACCCAAAGGTCGATTTCGCCTTTGGTGACCCTGTTGAGGACGAAGTCAGTCTCTCCAACATAATGAAGGCGTTGCGCCGTTGTCTCAGGATTATCGTTCTCGATCTTCTGCGCTAGGAGTTCGACGAGAAGACTTTGCTCCAAAAAGTCTTTTCCACCAATCCTTATCGTATCCTCTACAAATTCGAAGGTTCTCTCAGGCGCGCGCGGGTCTAACAATGCCGACACTAAACGGATGCCCGAATAGATCGCGATGGCCCCAACTATGAGGGCTATAATGATATCAAATCCGCCACGCGTCACAGGATGATCTGTCGTAATGAATTTACGCCGATTAATCCAAACCAAGAGCAAAAATAGCGGGAACAGTGTCACCCATAAGGCGACCAGAACAGGCTCAATCCAATTGGGTGCAGAGACATTGTCTCCCACAACGTCGACTGCTGTTATGCTTCCCCACGCAAAAGCGAAATATAGCCCGGAATAGCGAAACATGTGAGCTCGCCGCAATTGCTCAAAAAGCGTCGTTCCGTCTTCCATTTCCATCTATCTAAATCCCCTAGTCTCAATCGTCCCTAAACCAACCCACAATTGAATAGCGCCCATCTCCGGCAAAATTGGAGATGGGGCTGACACTGTGAACCTTGCGCCCGTCAAACAGCGTCAGTGTATTCCAGCGTGGAATCCATGCACTCGTCACATCCGTCGTCTCGCGATCAACAAATTGCAGCAGACCGCCCCAGTCGGTCTGCCAGTTCTGACAGAAGCTCAGCGTGTAGGCCGCGCGCCGCTCATTATGGCTGCCTTCATCGACGTGGCGCGTCAGGAAGCTGCCACGATCAAACAGGCTCGCCTGCGCATCAATCTGCGTCAGTGGGCTGACCCCAATCACCTTCTCACCAAAATCCAAAAACTCGCGCGAGTTCAGGAATTTCGTGATCTCATGCACGGGATGGCCGGGATCGACATCGTCCCTCATCGCATGCGTCATGTGATAACCCTTATAGCAGAAGCCCACATTGCGCGTCGCGAGCTGCATCACCTGGCCCATGCGGCGTTGCATTTCCTGGAGCCCCAGCTGCGCGGCCTCCTGCTGAGAAAGCTGAACAACGCCTGCTTCTTTGTCGACATAGATCAGCTTCCACGGCATCTGCTCCCGCAAAAGCTTTGAAATCGCGTGCGCGGTTTCCTCAGCAAAAATGCCTTTGATCTGGACAAATTGCGTCTCGCGATATTCAGCCGCAAGCGCGTCGAGATCGAGATCAGGATTAAGCCTAAGCGCCGGAAGCGTTGTCGATACGGTCATGCCATTATTACAAGCCGCCAAGCAGACTGGACGCAAGGACTATTTCCGTTAATTCCATCCGTGGAGACTGGAGTAAGACATGAGACAGCACGCACTTGCCGCCGCTACGGCGTTGAGCATGACTTTTAGTTATGCCGCTGCACAAGACGCATCACCGCTAACGCCCGAGATTGAAAGCAAGGTTGAGGCCCTAATCAGCACCAGCCTGAATGACACAGTCGGCCTGCAATTCGTCGAAGATCTCACCACAGAAGTCGGCCCACGCCTCGCCGGCTCCGAGCAGGAGCAGCGCGCGCGTGACTGGTCTGTCCGTGAATTGGCCGACCTCGGATTTCAGAATATCCGCGTCGAAACCTTCACCATTCCGTTCTGGTCGCGCATCGAGGATGACGTCGCTATTACCGCGCCTGTCCCGCAAGAGGTCGTCGCAACCGCACTCGGCGGGTCTGCCCCGACAGTTGAAGGCGGGGTCGAAGCCGACGTCATCCGTTTCGAAAACCTACGCGAACTCGCCGCTGCAAACCCCACCACGATCGCTGGAAAAATCGTCTTCATCGATGAGGGCATGACCCGCACGATGACAGGCGCAGGCTATGGCATGGCTGTGCGGAAGCGTAGCCAATGCGCCATTGTTGCAGCGGAGAAAGGCGCGCTTGCCTGCCTCATCCGCTCAGTCGGCACGCAGCCCCACCGCATGCCCCATACCGGCATTATGGCGCGCGAAGGCGCAGAAGGCGCGCTCGCTGCCGCCGCCATTTCAGGCCCGGATGCAGACCAACTGACGCGCCTACTGGAACGCGGCCCTGTCACAGCCAGCGTCAACATCCAGACCGATACCCGCCCCAACGCGCCTTCTGGCAACGTCATCGCCGAAATTCCCGGCACAGACCTCGCCGATGAAATCGTGCTCATTTCCTGCCACCTCGACAGCTGGGACTTGAGCCCCGGCGTACTGGATGATGCAGCCGGTTGCGGGATCGTGGTCGGTGCGGCCAAGCAGATCATGGCGCTCGACCAGTCACCCCGGCGCACCATTCGCGTGGTTCTATACGGTGCTGAAGAAGTCGGCCTGTTCGGCGCTGATGCCTATGCCCGCCGCCACTCAGAAAACCTGACCAATCACGTCCTCGCTGCTGAAAGCGACTTTGGCGCAGGCCCGATCTGGCAGTTCCAGACCAATTTCGGCGACGCCGCCTTGCCCTATGCCCGCGCGATCCAGACCATGCTCATGCCCATCGGCGTTGTTCCGGGCAATAATGAAGCCCGTGGCGGCCCTGACATTGGTGTCCTGCGCCGCTCAGGCGTTCCGGTCGTCACACCAGCCCAAAACGGCCTCGACTATTTCGACTACCACCACACGCCTGATGACACGTTCGACAAGATCGATCCTGAAGAATTCCAGCAAAACGTCGCTGTCTATGCAGCCTTCACCTATATGGCCGCGTTCACCGATTGGGATTTCCGCAAAGAACCGGATATGAGCGTTGGAAGCGAGTAAGACACTCCTCGAGACCGCACAGTTCACTGCGCATCAGGCGCGTCTCTATTCCGATGCGCCGGACAAAAGCGGGCCATGGCTGGTGACAGGCGCGGTCTTAATGGCCCAACAGGCCGCAGCCATCGCCCTGAAGGCGGCTGATGACACGATCCCAGCCCAATCCGGCGCAACAGAACTTCTGCTGCGAGCATCAAATAAAGACCGCCTACCACCGCCCTATACGCTACCCTTCGGCATGGCGTCACGACAGAGCTTCGATCGCCTCGTCGATGCTCGAAACAGCTTCATGCATCCGCGCGGGGTGGCGTGGTTTGTCTCGGATGAGACGCTTGCTCGGGGCCTCCCAGTCGCGACAGGCACAGTGCGCCATCTCATGCTGACTCAGCCTGTGACACCGGATTTATGCTCTGACCCAGCGATGCTTAGCGAAGCCCTCGCCGACATAGATAACCTAGCAGACTTCCTATCCTGAAAATTTCAAGCGATGCATCATGAGCCCGCATGGTGAGCGGAGACGAACCACGCGGGCGGGATACGGAGAACATAATCAACAGCGCAGTCCCGCGCCCTTCGTCTCCGCTCAGGGTGCGGGACGACGCAAGACAGGAAACTCAAATAGGAGAAACAGCGCCCGCGGCTTGGTTCATGTGAGGGCCGATAGGCCCGATACGGAACCCGCTTCGCCTCGCTCGCCCAAAGGGCGTCAGCGCGAGGCAAAAGGAAAAGCGCCTAAGCTCTCAACGCCTCTTCCGCATAATCCAGCCGATCATGCCCAAAGAACATCTCATTGCCGACGAAGAAGGTCGGTGCCCCAAACGCACCGCGTTCCACCGCTTCTTCGGTATTCGCGCGCAGCATCTGTTTCGTCTCAAGATCATTGCCAAGCGCCCACAGCCGGTCAGCGTCCAGCCCCTCACCCCCAAAAGCCGCCTTAAACTCAGCTTCATCAGCCGCGTTAATCCCGTCGGGACGACCCCAGAGGTGCTTCCACCCCGCATTGAACAGCTTCATCTGCTCCTCGGGCTGATCAGCGAGCCGGATCATCGCCCCAGTCAAAATCCGCGTATTCATCATCGGAAAATGCGGGTTGAAATGCATGGTCAAGCCGTAGCGCTTGCAGTTACGCGCCAAGTCCTGACCCATATATTTGCCCTTGGCAGGGACCGTGCCGGGCGGCTTGTTTCCCGTGGCCTGCATCACACCGCCCAGAAACATCGGCCGCAATTTCAGTTCTGCGCCGGTACGCTCAATCACGCCGGGAACGACCGCCTGCGCGACATAGGCTGTCGGACTGATAAAATCGAAAAAGAACTCAAGTGTTTTATCCATTACAACACCTCCCAATCTCTAGAATTTTTCCATCCAAGGCCGCAGATCCAGCTCATGCGTCCAGGCGCTGCGCGGCTGTACGTGCAGCTGCCAATAGGCTTCCGCAATCGCATCCGGATTGAGGATCCCGTCCTGATCCTTCAGCGCATAGCGATCCGGAAAGTTCTGTTTGATCCATTCGGTATCAATCGCACCATCAATGATCGTATGCGCCACATGAATGCCCTGCGGCCCAAGCTCGCGCGCCATGCTCTGGGCCAGTGCACGCAGCGCAAATTTCGCCCCGGAAAACGCTGAGAAGCCCGATCCACCGCGCATAGACGCCGTCGCGCCTGTAAAAATGATCGTTCCCTGCCCGCGAGGGACCATCCGACGCGCAGCCTCTCGTCCTGTGAGGAACCCCGCAAAAGCGGCCATTTCCCAGACCTTGCGATAGACCCTCGCAGTCGTTTCTGTGATCGGAAAGAAGACATTCGCACCAATGTTGAAAACCAGCACCTCAACCGGCGCGATCTCACTCTCAATGCGCTCAAACAGCGCTTCAACCTGGCTCTCATCACGGGCATCAGACCCCATTCCAACAGCGCGACCCCCTTCGGCCTCAATTTGCTTCACCAGAGGCTCCAGCGCATCTGCTGTTCGCCGCGTTCCCACTGCGATATAGCCTTCGCGGGCAAAGCGGCGCGCGATGGCCCCGCCCGTCGCATCACCCGCACCAATGACCAAAGCAACCTTATCTGACATGCGACCTCCAGTTCTGATTTGGAACTTTATGCAAATCAGTCTATATGGCAAGTATGAAATGGTCTGATCTCGATGATAATTGGTGCCCGGTCGCGCGAACCCTCTCTTTAGTAGGCGATCGCTGGACGCTCCTGATCCTGCGCGATTGCTTCTTGGGCTTGAGTAAATTCGACGAATTCGCCAACAGCACCGGCGCAACACGGCATGTCATCTCTGACCGGTTGAAACGCCTTGTCGAGGCTGAAATCCTCGAAAAGCAGGCCTATTCAGACCGCCCGAAGCGCTACGAATACGTCCTGACAGAAAAAGGCCGCGAATTCGGTCCGGCGCTCAGCGCGTTCAAGGATTGGGGTAAAAAACACTTGCCAATCCGTCGGGCGAGTGGCGCAGCTTAGCCCACTAAGCGCTAATCCTCATCCAGATCGCGCGCCACCTCAGCGCGCCTGAACACCGCATCCATATCACTCGCATCATCATAGGAATGATCAGCAATAAAATGCAATTGCGGGGTAAATTTCATATCGATCTGACGGCCAAGCTTGCCACGAAGGAATGGCGCAGCCCGGTTCAGAGCATCTGCAACCGCATCAATCTGCTCGCGTGATCCCGCCCCCAGCGGCGAGCAAAACACGTGCGCATGACGCAAGTCCGGCGAGCAGCGCACCTCACCAATCGTCACCATGACCCCGCTTAGATCGACATCGTGCAGCTCTTCACGCGCCAGCACATCGACCAGCGCATGGCGCACCAATTCACCGGCACGCAGCTGGCGTTGGCTGGGTTCTCCCGCATTTTGACCACCGCGACGGGCCATGTCTAAATCCTTTTGAGCTGCGCCAGAAACGCTTTGCGCGCTTGTTTATCTTTCGCAAACCAACGGTCCGGAATGATCAATGGATCAACACCTTCAAATCGAACAATTGTAAAGCCTCTCTTCTCGACCACTTCCTTGAGACCCGAACTCGCGATCCGCGTTTCAACAGGACCGCGTGTCAAAATGAGGGCGTCGTCTTCAAGTCGCACATTTGAGACATCACTCAACTCATTCCCACGCCCGACCTTGTGGCGATAAGACCAGCGCATAAAAATCAGATACCAGACAATCCCGGCAAAGGCAGCAATAATGGCTGAAAGCATGAGCTGCCAGTACGATGTCGCACCGAGCATTGTCAGCGCATTCTTCACAACGAGCGCCATACCGGCTGAAATAATCGGTGCCGTCACACCCGCATAATAGAGAGCGGTCGGCCCAACCACACTGGTTCGGGACGCCCGGGCCAGCTTCTTGATATCCTTATCAAGCAACTGGCCTTCAACTGTCAGTACAGGTCCGCTCATACTGCCGCCTTAGCCGACAAGCCTTTTAAATTCGCAAAGATCAAAGCGTAAATCTTAATCGAGTGTCCGCGCGATCATCTCGATCTCGAAGCACTCGATCTTGTCGCCTTCGCGAATGTCTTCATACTTCTCGAACGCCATGCCGCATTCCATCCCGTTAGAGACTTCCGGCACTTCGTCCTTGAACCGCTTCAGCGTTTTCAGATTGCCCTCGTGAATGACAACATCATCGCGCAGCAGACGAACGCCGCAACCCCGCTTCACAACGCCTTCCGTCACCTTACAGCCAGCAACCTTGCCCACTTTCGTGATATTGAAGACCTCAAGAATATCGGCGTAGCCAATAAATGTCTCTTTCTTCTCAGGCGCGAGCATGCCGGATAGCGACGCTTTCACATCATCAATCAGCTCGTAAATGATCGAGTAATAGCGGATCTCGACGCCTTCTTTCTCGGCCAGATCGCGCGCCTGCTTGTTTGCACGCACGTTGAAGGCAAAGACCGGCGAACCCGTGGACTGCGCCAGCAGGATATCACTCTCTGAAATACCGCCCGCCGCGCCGTAAACGACATTGGCGCGAACTTCATCGGTCGCCAGTTTCTCAAGCGATTGCGTAATCGCCTCGACAGAGCCCTGTACGTCGCCTTTCAGAACGATTGGCAGGTCTTGGACATTGCCAGAGCCGTCTTTCAGGTTGGTCATGAACTGCTCGAGCGAAGCCCGCTGTGTCGCGACGCCCTGCTTCTGGCGCTTCATCCGCTCACGATACTCAGTGATTTCACGCGCACGTGCCTCATTATCGACCACGTTAAACGCATCACCCGGTTCCGGCGTGCCATCCATGCCGAGGATTTCAACAGGTTGGGCCGGTCCAGCCTCTTTCATCTGCTGTCCGCGCTCATTGACCAACGCGCGAACCTTGCCCCACTGCGCACCGGCAACAACGATATCGCCCCGCTTCAGCGTTCCGCGTTTCACAAGAACTGTCGCAACAGAACCACGGCCCTTATCGAGCTGCGACTCAACAACCACACCGTCAGCGGCCCGCTTCGGATTAGCCTGCAGATCAAGCAATTCCGCCTGCAGCGTGATTGCCTCAGTCAGGTCATCCAGACCCTTTTTCTTCAGAGCAGACACCTCAACGGCCTGAATTTCACCGCCCATCGCCTCGACTTGAATGTCATGTTGCAGAAGGTCGGTTAGAACCTTGTTGGCATCCGCTTCGGGCAGATCGATCTTGTTCACCGCAATAATGATCGGCACTTCCGCCGCTTTGGCGTGGCTGATCGCTTCAATCGTTTGCGGCATGACGGAGTCATTCGCGGCCACAACAATGATCGCGATATCCGTCACGTTGGCACCGCGCGCCCGCATCGCAGAAAACGCGGCGTGGCCCGGCGTATCGAGGAAGCTGATCTTATCGCCCGACTTCAGCTGAACCTGATAGGCACCGATATGCTGAGTGATCCCGCCAGCTTCACCGGAAACGACATCAGTTGAACGCATAGCGTCCAGAAGTGACGTCTTACCGTGGTCAACGTGACCCATAATGGTGACGATTGGCGGACGTCCTGTCAGATCCTTTGGATCATCCTCTTCACCCTCAAGACCAATCTCAACGTCAGCCTCAGAGACGCGTTTCGCTGTGTGCCCAAACTCTTCAATGATCAGCTCAGCCGTATCGGCATCGATGATATCGTTCGCACGCATCATTTCGCCCTGCTGCATCATGTATTTCACGACATCGCCGACGCGTTCTTTCATCCGCTGGGACAGATCAGATAGCGTAATCGTTTCCGGCAGCGTCACCTCTTGAGCGACTTTCTCCTGCTGATCACCGCCCGCACGGCGTTCACGTTCACGCTCGCGCGCCCGCTTTACAGATGCCAGTGAGCGCTGGCGATCCCCGTCATCGCCCAGCGCGGAGGCAATGGTCAGCTTGCCACGGCGACGCTTGTCACCGCCGCGCCCTCGGCCACCGCCGTCGCGATTATCACGATTATCGCGGTCATTTCCACGACCACCCTTGCGCCGCGATGACCCCGCAGAGCTTGCGGCCGCTTCAAGGTCGGCTTGGCTTGGCGCTGCCGCACCGCCGCCACGTCCGCCTTTACCACGCGTCTTTTCGGTCTTACGCGCTTCAGCTTCAGCCTTTTTAGCCTCGGCTTCAGCTTTTTTGCGGTCTTCTTCTTCCTGCTTACGACGCGCTTCAGCTTCTTCGCGCTCTTTCTTTTCCTGAACTTTTTCAGCCTGCTTATCGCTCAAAGCCTTCGAACGTGCGGCCTGCTTTTCCTGCTCGGCTTTACGCTTTTCTTCAGCCTCACGTCGCTGTTTCAAGACCTTCTGGCGCGCAATCAGCTCTTCGACCGTAATGCCGAGCTTTTTCGCCGCCAATTCCAGCTTGCTCGGCTCTTTGCCGCCTGCCTTCTTCGCTGCTGGACGCGCAGATGCACCCGGCTTCGGCGCAGCACCGCCACGCTTCTTCTTGGTCTCAACCACGACCTGCTTGGAGCGACCATGGCTGAAGCTCTGCTTCACAGTTCCGGTGCTTCCGCCCCGTGAAACTGAAAGCGGCTTGCGCCCTGACGTGCCTTTGTCTTTCGTATCGCTCATGCGCGGTGTCTAACCTTCCAATTTTGACGACTTACCAGTCGCCTCCAATATTCTCATGCCTTCCGGCAAACCATTCCGTTTCGGGCGCCGGACGAAAGCCGGTCAAGCGCCGATAGGCAACAGAGAAGGCTTCCGAGAGCGAACCCGGATGCAAGAGCGCGTGTATCACATGCTCACGTCCAAAGGCCATGCCCAATTCCGCAGACGACAGCGCGCCCGCGACTTTCACATCCTCATATATCGCCTTGGCCAAAAAATGAACCTTGTTGCGGCCATCTTTTGCACCATCGCTCGCTTCTAATAGCCAGCCCGGCTCGTCCTTGCGGATATAGGTGCGCACCTGATCGAAACCAAGCACCACCTGCCCGCCCTTTTTCGCCATACCGAGCAGCCCGATACAGCGTTGAACCATCTGGGATTCAATCTCATCGCCCAGCGCCTCCATCGGCGCAGTCTTCTGCTTGAAGCCGCGTGAAAACACGTCCGCTTTCAACCCCTTCTCGAGCGTGCCACGATAGGCCTTCACCCAAACCCCGCGGCCCGGCAGCTTTCCGGCAACATCCGGCACGGCCACACCGTCCGGTGAGCGGACAAAGCGGATCATCGCCGTCTGCGGATGAAGCTCGCGCGTGACGGCGCACTGACGCAGAGGCCCTGCGCCAGTCACGGTTTCCGATTGCGCCTCTAGGCGCTGACGGCGATCATTCTTTCGGTGCGGCATCGTCGCCGCCCTCCGCCAAGAGGTCTTCATCCAGATCAAGACCTTCGATTTCCGCCATCAGATCCTCATCAGAGAGGTCCAGTTCGATGTCAGCTGCGTCTGCGCTATCATCAGAGCTTCCAAGCTCACCCAGTGCCATCAGTGCGCGCTCTTCCTCAGACAGTTCCAGCTCTTCAGCGACCGTTTCAGCAGCCATTTCGGCTTCAAGCTGCTCCAGCGCTTCCGGCTCAATCCAGCCCGCAATCACACGCGCTTTCATGATGAAGAGTTGCGCATCATCCTTGCGCATCTCGCCTTTCTTCAGGATGCCGTCTTGCCACGCTGGCTTGCCATCCGGGCCGTTCTCACGCCATCCGGTAATGTCGTCCGGCACCAGACCGGCCACATCATCGACGCTGAAAATCTCGTTCTCGCCGAGTTTCACCGCAAACGCCGGCGTCATGCCTTCAAGTTCCATGACCGCATCTTCAACGCCAAGCTCGGTGCGCTTCGCATTCTGTTCTGCCGCCAGTTTCTCAAGATATTCGCGCGCGCGTTCCTGCAGCTCAGCCGCAATTTCCTCGTCAAAACCTTCAATCTGCATGAAGTCTTCAGCTGCGATGTAGGCGATTTCCTCAACGCTCTCAAAACCCTCAGACGCCAACAGTTGCGCCAGTGTTTCGTCCGCATCGAGAGCTGCCATAAACAGCTCTGTGCGACGCTGGAAGTCTTTTTGATAACGCTCAGAATCATCCGTCTCTGTCGTCAGATCAATCTGCCAGCCCGTCAGCTGTGAGGCGAGACGCACATTCTGACCACGACGGCCAATCGCCAGCGGGAATTGGTCATCGGCAACAACGACCTCAACGCGCTCTTCTTCCTCATCCAGAATCACTTTGGTGACCTCAGCCGGCTGCAGCGCGTTTACGATGAAGGTTGCATCGTCATAGTTCCACGGAATGATGTCGATCTTCTCGCCTGAGAGTTCACCAACAACCGCCTGAACCCGCGCACCACGCATACCCACGCAGGCACCGACCGGATCAATCGAATTATCGTTCGAGAACACACCGATCTTCGCCCGTGAGCCCGGATCGCGCGCACAGGATTTAATCTCGATCACGCCCTCATAAACCTCAGGCACCTCAGCCGCGAACAGCTTGATCATGAAGTCAGGGTGCGCACGCGACAGGAAGATTTGCGGCCCCTTAATCTCGCGGCTGACCTTATACAGGTACGCACGAACGCGGTCATTCGGCTGGAAATTCTCGCGCGGAATCCCGTCATTGCGACGGATAATGCCTTCCGCACGGCCCAGATCGACGATCACATGACCGTACTCAACGCGCTTGACGATGCCGTTGATAATCTCGCCTTCGCGGTCCTTATACTCATCATAGTGACGCTGACGCTCCGCATCGCGGACCTTCTGCATGATGACCTGTTTCGCTGTCTGCGCTGCCACACGGCCAAAATCAAACGGCGGCAGCTCCTCCTTGATCTCGTCACCCAACTCAAGGCTCGCATCAATTTTCTTCGCGTCGCTTAGGCGAAGCTGCTGATCCTGATCCTCAACTTCGTCATCTTCGACAACGGTCTGTACACGCCACAGGCTCTGTTCGCCCGTGTCGACATCGATAATCGCGCGAATGTCATGCTCCTGGCCGTAGCGGGACTTGGCCGCCTTCTCGATCGCCTCTTGCATCGCTTCAATCACGATGGACCGGTCAATCGCTTTTTCCTCTGCCACCGCTTTCGCGATTTGCAGGATTTCCAGCCGGTTTGCGGAAACGCCAACATTACTCATGGGCTTCAGGCTCCACTTCTAGTTCAATCTCACTGTCTTCATTCGCGACCAATTGCAAAGAGGCCGCGTCAATCAATTCATCGGTCAAGATCAGGCTCGCCTTGGTCATCTCATGGACTTGCGCAACCAGTTCGCTCTCATCATCCAGTTCAATCGCGACGCCGGCCTCATCCTCGCGCGTAATCACGCCCTGAAACCGCCGACGTCCCTGCAGCGGCATGGCCAGCTCAATCTTCGCCAAATGCCCGACCCAGCGCCCGAAATCACCAACCCGTGTCAAAGGCCGATCAATCCCCGGCGTAGACACTTCCAGCCGATAGGCCTCAGAAATCGGATCTTCGACTTCCAAAATCGGCGACAGTTGCCGCGAGAAGGAGGCGCAATCCTCAACATCGGTCAGCGCGCCACCCGCTTTCTCAATCATGATCTGTAACAGCGGCCGCTTCCCGCCCATCACCCGAATGCGCACGACTTCAAGCCCGAGATCGCTGGCAAGCGGCTCGGCCAAGGTAAGAATGCGCTCTTCCTGTGGGCTAATCGTAATCAAGACGGGACCTTCAGACAAAGAAAAGCGGCGGCCCCGTTCCCGGAACCGCCGCCGATATGTTTCGACTTGTACTCTAGATACGCGCGATGGGAGCAAATGTCTACAGGGGGTGTGAGTCGGGTGAGAAAGCCCAAGCAGCCGCATCCTGAGCGAAGTCGAAGGACGCGGTTGCCGTTGATTGTACTTATATATCGCGCCCAATCAATCAGGCTTTTCCAAAACGCTTAAGCCTACCAGAGTGCAGCTACCGGCGGGAAAACCGGAAACTACAGTTCCACTTTCCCAATTAACCAAGTCATCTATTTCTCCGCCAATCGTAATCGCTAAAAACAGCGGTTGATCTTCGGGATCTATGTCGATCGCAGCGACGCCATTGAAGTCTTGCCTGTATTTCACTGAACCGCTTGTGTTGGCCAGATAGATGCGGAACGTATCTTTTATGCTCGTAACAGTACCCGCGTCGACTAGCTGGTAAAGAATAGGGGCACGTATTTTAGCAACGATGTATTTTGAATCTGGCGGCAGATCGAGTAAACCAAAAAAACGTAAGGGGAGTTGCTTTGCTTCCTTTGAGGCATTTGGATTAGGCTCGACCACTGCAACAATCACCTTAACGACACCCGGATCAATCTCTGTGCATTGATCGGTTACTTCAAGAAACTCAGTTCGAAAATCTGACTGTGCGAAAACTGGAAAGGCACAGAAAGCTGCCATGAAACACATCATGAATAATCTCATATTTAATCCTCTTCTAGCATAATAACATTCAGCAATGCACACTTACCGGACTCTATAGGACTAAGCCCGCCCTCACTAAATAGAGTATCTTCTGGTTCGCCCGAAACAGAAAAACCTAAATCTACCCGATCAAGATCCCTCGCGTCCATTTCAAAGCTCGATATTCCACCGGCTTTGATAGAGGCTATAATCTCGCCCGTGTCCCGGCTTCTGACTTCTGTCAAATGAACATCGTCAGATATAGATATATACCCAGACTTATATAATTTATTTAGTGATTCAAACCGCACGATTATAACCTCTCGAGATAAAAATCCCTGGACTTGAACCAGTTCAGGAGGGATACGAACATTCACGGATTTAGTGGGAAGGGTCATTATCCGCGCTTGGCCTTCTGGAACAGAATAGCATTGACGCATGGCTACGCTAAAAGGCGACTTGTCTAGGAATTCGAAACGACGCTCATCCGATACGTAATTATCGTAAATCCAAGCAGCGACAATCGAAGCGGTGATAGTGAAAAGAAGCGCAAAGAAGCGCCCC
>JBCBCO010000050.1:0-13899 GCA_038630445.1 Pseudomonadota bacterium
CTTTCATCGCCATGCCGTGATTGGTGATCAGGTCCCATTTTGATACCACGAATACAACGGCTCGCCCTTCGCGAAGAGCCAAGTCTGCGATCTGAAGATCCTGTTTCTCGAACGCATCTTCCGGCTCCATGACCAGAGCAACCACATCCGCATATTTTAGGGACCGAACCGTTTCCCCAGTCGACATTTTCTCAAGCCGTTCATTGACCTTGGCCTTTTTGCGCAGGCCCGCTGTATCGACGAGGCGAACCTCGCGGCCCTCCCATTCCCAGCTGAGCGTCACGGAATCGCGTGTGATGCCTGCCTCCGGTCCGGTCAGCATCCGATCCTCGCCGAGGATTTGATTGATCAGGGTCGACTTACCGGCATTGGGACGCCCAACGATGGCCAATCGAATAGGCTTTTGTTTCGCAACGTCTTTGGCCGCCTCGATCTCGGCGGCCTCGTCTTCCTCGTCGACACCGGCTTTCTCAAGCGCTGCGGTCAGCTGCTCATCGCTCAAACGCGGATCATCAATGTCCAATCCTTCAAGCCGGTCGAGCAGCCCCTCGTTAAAGCTGTCACTGTCTTCTTCTGCGTCTTCCTCAAGCGCTTTCTGAAAGGCCTCTTCCCCCAAAGCATTGCGTATCGCGGCATAAAGCTCAGCCAGCCCCTCGCCGTGCGCGCCGGATAATCCAACAGGCTCTCCAAGTCCGAGCCCCCACGCTTCACCGATTCCGACATCTCCCGCGGAGCCTTCAGCTTTGTTGGCTGCTAGGACAATCGGTAGGTTTGCTTTCCGTAAGATCTGTGCGAACCGCTCGTCCATCGACGTCACACCAATGCGTGCATCAATCAGGAAGAGCGCTAAATCTGCTTCACGGATCGCGATTTCCGTTTGAACCCGCATGCGCGCTTCTAAGGAGTCGTCATGCACATCCTCAAACCCCGCTGTGTCGATGAGTTTTAGCGGTAAATCCGCCAGTCGCCCATCGGCTTCCTTACGGTCGCGTGTCACACCGGGCTGATCATCGACAAGCGCAATCTGCTTGCCTACAAGCCGATTGAACAAGGTCGACTTGCCGACATTCGGGCGTCCAACAATGGCAATTTTCAACGGCATGGGCCAAGTATCTCTCTAGGCTCTATTCGGCCCTGCACTAACGTTATTCGATTGCGATCAGGCGCGCATCATCGGTTAGGACAATGAGCTTATCCCCGATGGCGATCGGTTCGATAAAGACAGGGTCGCGCAGTTTTACCCGCTCTAGTTCCGTACCGGTCTCAGGATTGATCGCAATCAGCTCACCATTCGATGACGCAACGAGCAGACGCCCAGACGCTAAGACCGGTCCAGCATAGGTAATGCGGCCCTTCTTGTCCTTTGGCTTGCGATACTGGTCCAACTGACTGACCCAGAAGACTTGGCCCGTCGGCGCACGAACAGCCACGACCTGCGCATCTGTACTTACAGTAAACAGGTATTCACCAGCGAGGACAGGCGCCTGCGTTGAGCCTATAGGCTGCTGCCAAACGAATTGGCCACTGCGTCCCTCAATCGCGGCCATGACGCCGGACTGGCTGCTTGCGAACACAAGTCCTCCGCCAACGACTGGGCGCGCACCAATGTCATTGATCGAGGAAATCGGCGTAAACTGCCCCGGTGCGGCAAGGGCCTCACTCCAAAGACGCCGCCCATTTGGCGCGAGATAGGCAATCACTTCTCCGGATGAATACGGCGCAATGACAATATCATCCGCTGCAGCCGGGCTTGGCGACCCGAGTACGCGCGCGGACTCCGCAATCGCCTGATCCGACCAGAGAATTTCACCCGTCGCGGCATCAAGCGCAATCGTCTCATTATTATTCGACGCCACAAAAATGCGTCCATCAAGCAGCGCGGGCGACCCGATCATCGGTGCTTCGGTTTCCGTACGCCAGATCTCAGAGCCAGTCGAAATGTCCAAAGCAGCGACAAATCCAAATCCGCTCGCAACGATCAACCTATTTCCATCGACGGCCAAACCTGACCCATTGGCCAGACTGTCGCGGCGATTGCCGGAGTCCAAATCTGTCACCCAACGCCGCCCGCCGGTTTCGACGTCAAATGCCCGAACTGTCTGTGCCGAATCGATCACGAAGATCGTATCTGCGTTTGCCACCGGAGCTGTCGTAAGCGCTGCACGCCGATCAGATCCGCGTCCCGCATCAACGCTCCATGCTGTCCTGAGACTTTCCGCAACGTCCAAATGGCCAGTAATCTTTGTGGCTGTTCGGCCGGCCTGCGGCCAGGCCTCAACATTGCGGGCCTCTGGCAGCGAAATCGGTACGGTTGCCAAGGCAGGATCTGCCGTGAGTTCCTGATCGCCAATAACCATGGCGATGCGCCCCTCTTTCTCAATCTGAGAGGCATCGTCCCCGCCGCCACGATCAAAGATTGAACACCCCGAAAGCAAAAAAGCGGCAGCAACGCTGAAAGCAGCGGTCTGTCTCAATACGCGACTCATTCCTCGGTCTCCTCGGGCGCAGACGCATCCTGTTCTTGTGTTGTTTGTATCTCTGCAGGCTCATCTGCTGGCGCAGCAACCACAGGCATTGCGGCAAGCGCCTGATTGGCGCGCCGGGCAACGCCTGGCGGCACATTGGCCGAAACACGGATCAAATTGAATTCAGACCGCGCAAAAGCGAAATCACCTTCCTGCATGGCTTTCGCTGCGATCAATTCGAGCGCCAGCGCCCCGAATGCAGACGACTCATCCGGCAGAGACCCAAGAAAGCCCTGCAACTCCTCGCGGGTCATAGCATCAGCCCGCAGGTAAGCAGCCTTTATGAGTGCTAGTTTCTCAACGGCTGTATCTGGGTCGCCTTCAATCGAATTCAGCAAAACGTCACGCGCCGCGTCGGCATCGCCATTACCCTCTAGACGCACTTGCGCCAGATATTGCGAAGCCGCAGGAGAAATCTCCGCATCCGCTTCAACCAGTCCGGTCATCGTTTGCGCTGCAGCCTCATAATCCTGGCTGACCAACTGATCGAGTCCGGTTTCAAATTGAGTCGTGTTGGCCGTGATCGACTGACCTTTTTGATAAGTCAGATACTCGTTCAGTGCGACACCGCCGATGATAAGCGCGCCCGTTAGCCAGGCGGCCCACCCATACTTGCGCCACAGCACGGTCATTCGATCCTGCTGGAGGCCTTCTTCTACTTCATCGAAAATGTCAGCCAAAGTCGGCGACTCCTATACTCTTGATTTCGCGTACTCTAGCGGTCGCGCCTCGGAGGGGCAATCACTGTATGCCTCTATTCGCTTGGTTTGCTGAGTTTGTAAGTTTGTGCCTCTCCAGGAAACTCCCGGCCACGCACATCACTGGCATACGCACCAGCGGCATCACCAATAATGCTGCGTAAATCAGCATATTTCTTCACAAAGCGGGGAGCCCAGTCGAACACGCCGAGTAGATCGTCGGTCACCAGAATCTGTCCGTCACAGCCCGCGGACGCCCCAATCCCAATGGTCGGACACGTAACAGCTTTGGTAATCTCATCAGCCAGCTCAGGTGCAACACCCTCAACAACAATTGCAAACGCGCCCGCCTCATCCGCAGCTGCTGCTTCGTCCAGAACACGTGACCACTCATCTGTCGAACGGCCTTTCGCGCGAAAGCCGCCATCAACATTGATCGCTTGTGGCCGCAGCCCGACATGCCCCATCACAGGAATGCCCCGCTCCGTCATGTGCGCGATCTGGGTCGCCGCATAGGCGCCACTTTCGATCTTCACAGCTTGACAGCCGGTCTCTTGCAGAATGCGCGCAGCGTTGAGAAACGCCTGATCCGAATTTGTCTCATATGATCCAAACGGCATATCCACGACAACAAATGCCGCTTTGGACCCTCGCATGACGGCTTTGCCATGCAAGATCATCATATCGAGTGTGACCCCGACTGTGGACTCCATACCGTGGACAACCATGCCAACGCTGTCGCCGACGAGCAAAACATCACAGTGCGGATCCAAAATACCCGCCATCGCCGCATCATAAGCCGTCAGACAAACTAACGGCTCACCGCCTTTGGCCTTTGCAATATCGCGAACCGTTTTGCGGCGCGCATCCGTTTGTGCCGACATAAGATAAGGTCTCCTTTGCCAACTCGCCTAGCAAATGCCATCTGTCTTGCAAGTCACTTGCTCCAGTCGGCCAACGCCTTATCATCGCTTATAATCAAGGGATTATTTTCATGAAATACGCTACGCTATTCGCATTCGTCCTGGGTCTAGGCGCTCTAACGGCTCAAGCCGATACGGAGATCGCTGAAGAAGCCCCAACCCCGCAATGGACACTTGAGCAACCTGAGTTAGTGAATGTTGACGGCAGCGACCCAGGCACATTGACAGACTTTGTAGCCGCAATTGAACGCCTCTCTATCAAGCCAACGGAGACGACCAGCATCACACTAACGTGTCAGACCGTACGAAGAAACGGCGAGTTGGAGGACACGAGGCTGAACGTCGGATTTGATCTCGATACAAATGCAGAGGCTTTCTTGTCGAGAATGAGCATACGGGATGTCTCAGGTAAAGTGCGTATAGGGGACGAAACCAAGAGTTATGGTTTCCAGTGGAATGTCAAAACGCAAGCGTATGTTCCAAATGATCGCAGGCTTGCACGACGTATCTTTAACGCCGGTGTTCGCGGGGACGAGGTTGCATTCATACGCGGCGGTGACACAAAGATGAGCATTGATCTTCCCGAAATGAATGATGATTTCCGGACATTTGCGCGCGGCTGCCCTGCTTTAAAACAATAAATTTTACTGGTACTTATGCACCGATCACGCAAAAAATTATTGTTTTTCAATAATTTTCCTTGTTGTTTTTCGATAATGTGCTATCTGTAGCTCCAACACAGCAAAGACTGTGAGCTTGCACAGAAGGACAAAAACAATGATCAAACTGCTTGCGACGGCTGCACTTCTCCCGGCACTGATTGGAACCGCTCACGCGGGAGCATGGCTTCCTAGCCCGGGCCAGGACAGCGAAGCCCCTAGAGCGATTTATACAGAAACAGATGGTGGAACGGCTCTGCTGACCTGCAATGGTGAAGGACAGTTCACCGCGATGCTCAGTCAGGTCACAGAGAACTTTCCTGAGACGATGAAGAAGCCCGCCCCATACAGACGCGGCGCTGACGTTCAGCTCACAACGCCGGAACGTGAGAGCGAAGCGAAGTGGGTCATCGTCCCAGCGATAGACACCATTATTTCCGTATCACATGTAAACGCTGCCAGAATCTACAACACAGCTGTCCGCGGTGAACCGCTCAATGTCAAAGTTGACGGCAAAGACTTCGTATCGCTCGAATTGCCAGAGATTGATGACAGCTTCAAAGCTTTTGCCAAGACCTGCCGGTCTTAGCCTCTACTCTGCGGCGGCGGGAACGATTGTCACGCTCTCGCCGCAGCCACAAGCATCCGTTTGGTTCGGATTTGTGAACGTAAAGCGCTCATGCAGGAGCGTCGTTTCGTAATCCACCGTCGACCCAAGCAGAAACAAGACGGCCTTTGAATCGACCACGATCTTCACGCCGCGATCCTCAACAATTTCATCCAGCGGTTCAGGCGCTTCGACATAATTCATGACATATTCCATGCCGGCGCATCCGCCATTCTTGACACCGACCCGCAAAAAACCTGCTCCGTTTTCAGACATAATTTCAGCCACACGCTCTGCAGCGGCATCCGTCAAAGAAACAAGTTTGGGTCGCGGTCGTCTGGGCATGGTTATCTAAGCTCTACAGCTTTTCTCCACTAAAGCATATTCAGCGCAAGACGCGCTTCGTCTGACATGCGGCTCGGATCCCAAGGCGGATCAAAGGTCAGCCGCACCTCGACCTCACCGACGCCCTCAACGGTGCGCGCAGCCGTCTCAACCCAGCCCGGCATATCACCCGCCACGGGGCATCCAGGCGCCGTCAGCGTCATTTCAATATCGACCTTTCGATTATCATCGATCTCAACATTATAGATCAGACCCAGCTCATAGATGTCTGTCGGAATCTCCGGATCAAAAACAGTTTTAAAGGCTTCGATCAGGTCATCCGTAATACGGTCGAGTTCCACCTGCGGGATCGCAGACGGCTTCTCCACAGGTGCTGCCTCGGAAACGTCAATCGTGTCGTGTACAGTCATATCATCGGCCATAATGTCTATATAAGCATATTTCGCGCCTTATGAAGCGCTTCTACGAACCCGTCGACTTCAGCTTCTGTGTTATAGATGCCGAAACTCGCTCGTGCTGTCGCCGTTACGCCAAGATGGCCCATGAGCGGCTGGCAGCAATGGTGTCCAGCCCGCACGGCCACGCCATAGCGGTCAAGGATTTGCGCCACATCGTGTGGATGCGCGCCTTCAAGACTGAAAGACATGACCGAGCCCTTGCCCGGCGCAGTACCATGAACTGTAATTCCATTGACGCCACGAATGCCCTCAATCGCACGATCATAAAGCGCTGACTCGTGGGCCTGAACATCTGCGAGATCAAACTGCTCAAACCAACGTACAGCGGCACCGAGGCCGATCCCTTCCAGAATTGGCGGCGTCCCGGCCTCAAACTTATGCGGCGCTGAATTGTAAGTGACCCGATCCGTTTCAACGATCTCAATCATCTCGCCGCCGCCCTGCCAAGGCCGTAACGTATCGAGCTTACCCGGCGCGCCATACAGCACCCCAATCCCGGTCGGACCATACAGCTTATGCCCACTGAACACGTAGTAATCGCAACCAATCGCCTGCACGTCGACATCCAGGTGGATCGCGCCCTGACACCCATCGAGCAAAACGTCTGCACCCACCGCATGCGCCAGTCGCACAATTTCCTGAGCGTCCGTCACTGTGCCCAACACATTCGACATTTGCGTCAGCGCAACCATGCGTGTCTTCGGACCGATTGT
Organism: Pseudomonadota bacterium; assembly: GCA_038630445.1. Lineage (GTDB taxonomy): Bacteria > Pseudomonadota > Alphaproteobacteria > Caulobacterales > Hyphomonadaceae > Henriciella. Next base: position 6,929 of record JBCBCO010000050.1, read on the forward strand.
CTCGGCAAGTTCAGCCATATCCAGTGAGCCGTCCTCGTTCAGGCCAACCCAGCGCAACACAGCGCCATGCCGCTCGCGCAGGAAATGCCACGGCACAATGTTAGAGTGATGCTCCATAATCGACAGAACGATCTCATCGCCCGGTTGAATTGTCTCTGCGATGCCGTTCGCGACGATATTGATGCCTTCCGTCGCCCCGCGCGCAAAAACGATATTGTCGACGCTCGGCGCATTCAGAAACCGGCGCACATCCTCGCGCGCAGCCTCGTAGGCTTCCGTCGTCTCATTCGCCAGCGTGTGCAGGCCTCGATGTACATTGGCATAAGCCGTGCGCGATTGCTCCGCGATTGCGTCAATGACAGCATCAGGCTTCTGCGCACTCGCCGCATTATCAAGATAAATCAACGGCTTACCATTGACCTTGCGAGACAGGATCGGGAATTCTGCGCGGATGGCATCTATGTCAAAAGGGCGTTTATCAGACATGATCGCTATATGGGCGTGAGGCGTTAAAAAGTCACTGCGACGCGACGGGCCTTAGACAGCCGCTAGAAACGCCCGCGCGGTCTCAAGCATCGCGTCAAGAACGCTTTCATGCGCATCCTCCAGAGCTTCGGCGATAAACGCTTCCGTCAGCAAGGCCCGCGCCTGCGGCTCCGGAATACCCCGCGCGCGCAAATAGAAGAGCTGATCCTCGTCCAGCGCGCCGGATGTATTGCCATGCGCGCACTCAACATCATCTGCGTAAATCTCAAGCTCCGGCTTGGCAAAGACTTGCGCGCCATCCTCCAGTAAGAGCGCCTGATGCTGCATGTCGGCGTCTGTGTACTGCCCAACTGTGCGCGGGACATGAAATTTGCCCTGAAACACGCCAGTGCCACCATCCATAACAGCGCCCTTAATCGTCTGGCGCGTCACGCAGGATTCAGCGCCATGTCGAACATGGCTGGTAAAGTCGGCATGATACCCATCCGCACAGAGATAAGCGCCATTGATCGTGGCCTCGCTCTCACGCTCTTGATGCACCAATCGCGTCTCGAGCCGTGTGACTTTCGCGCCAAAGGCAACCGCACTTTGCACGTACTCGGATTTTTCACCGAGATGCACCAGGCAGGTCACCGCTTGCGCCTCATCCTGACCGCCGCGCTGTAGGATCGTGCGGGAGACCCGACCACCTTCCTGCATACCAATTTCCAACAGGAAGGACGAAAAGCCTGCGCCACCAAGATGGCTCTCGATCAGGTCAAGGCTCGCGCCGGGACGCACCACAACAGCAATGCGCGCGAAATTCGTTTCGTCGCGTGCACCCTCACAAATGATATGCAAAGGCGTTTCGACCTTGCCAGTAACTTCAATTAGAAGCGTATCAAGCCCACCTTTGCGACGCGCCATGGCCGCTGTCATTGCACCGAGTGGAACATCTTCAGCCTGTCCCAGCGCCTGCGCATCTTCTTTCTGGAAGAAACGCAAACCCTCCGGCAGAATTTTGGGCAGCTCGACCCCGCCAGCCTTAAATCGAATAACGGGCGCGCCAGTCTGATTTGGCAAAGGATTGGACGATGCGCCGTCTTTCGACGCCTCAACCGCTGGCAGAGCCGCTTTAAAATCAGTCCACTTCCACGCTTCCATGCGCCGATGGGGCAGACCTGTCAGTGCAAACGCATCGAACGCCCGCTTGCGGCGACCATCCTCCGGCAACATCGCATAGCGTGCGATAAGCTCCAGTTCAGCCGCGCTGGGTTGGCGGAATTTCTCGCGCAAATCTGCAACAGATTGGACCATTACGCGGCCTCCGAAAGGATGCCGTCATAGCCCTCCTTCTCAAGGCGAAGCGCGAGTTCCGGCCCGCCCGTCGTAAGAATGCGCCCCTTGGCCAAGACATGGACCTTGTCCGGTTTGATATAGTCGAGCAGGCGCTGATAGTGCGTAATCACGAGCATCCCGCGGTCCGGTGCGCGCAGCTCGTTCACGCCGTCCGCAACCGTCCTCAAAGCATCGATATCAAGCCCGGAATCCGTCTCGTCCAATATGGCAAAGCGCGGCTCCAGCATCATCATCTGGAAAATTTCCAGCCGCTTCTTCTCACCGCCGGAGAAGCCGACATTGAGCGGACGCTTCAACATATCATTTGAGATATTCAGCGCTTTTCCAATCTCACGCGACTTCTTGATAAAGTCCGGCGCAGAAATCTCTTCCTCATCGCGCAGTTTCCGCTGAGCATTCATTGCCGTGCGCACGAACGTCATCACGGGAACACCCGGAATCTCGGTCGGATATTGGAAAGACAGGAAGAGGCCGTCAGCGGCGCGCTCCTCCGGCTCCATATCCAGAATGTCTTTTCCATCTAACAGCGCACTGCCGCCTGTAACCTCATAGCCATCACGGCCTGTGAGGACATAGGACAGTGTGGATTTACCCGCACCATTTGGCCCCATAATGGCATGAACCTCGCCTTTGGGCACATGTAAGGACAAACCACTAAGGATGGTTTTCGCCTCATCCTCTTCGCCGACCGTTACGCTCAGATTATCAAGTTTTAACATGTCGGCGATGTAGGACATAACACATGATTTGTAAGAGGTTTTCGCGCTAAAACTGCCGAAACTTACTCGCCCGGGCGACGGCGATCCAAATCCATCAGGTTTGGTCCGCTCAAGGCTTTCTGCATGTCGATCTCTTCGAGCAGGAGCGTCCCGATATAGTGAACGCTCTCTTCGCGTCCGTGCACAACGCGTTTGAGCGCAGTATTGATCGGTGTCGCAACGCCTTGAGGCCCAACCAGAACGAAGGTGTCAAAGCCGGGATCAGTCCCATAATGCTCAGCAAATACAGGGTTGGCCTGCAAGAGACGGTCAAACCGTTCCCAGTTCCAGGTCATAGATGAATTCGCGCGGATCACTTCGCCGAGATACATGCCCGCAAACTTTACTGAATTATCGCCGCGTCCATCACGCATCAGGGACTCACCCGCACTGCCGACATCAGCTTCCAGTTTGTTGATCGTGTGAATATCCGCGAGCCAGCGATCAATCTCTTTCAAACTCTCGATCGAATAATCGAGCTGACTTTTATCGAGACGATTGGGCAGCAGGATCAGGCGGTCACCCTCTGGCGATAAGTAAGTCTCAAGCGCGCCGTCAATATCAGCCGCTTCCCCCGCCAAACGGGCTGGCCCAAGCGTGGGTTGATCTGAAGGGGAGACATCAGGCGCCGTCGCAATAACCCGGCCATCAGGATAGACGACTCTTGTCTCAGGTGTTCCCGAATTCGCGCAAGAGGCGAGCAGAACCACAGAAAGAAGCCAGAAACGGGACATTTCTCTCACTTTTCGCCTCATACACGAACGCATCACTCTAGTACAGCAAACCCCGTGCCGCCTTGGCAAGACAAGACTTTTTGGCAGTTATTCAAAACTGGCTATCACCTCAATCTTGCCGATAATCGCTTCATTAAAGGCATCCAGCTCTTCAGCGGGAACCCAAATCTCTTCGCACTCGCGCCCTCCAACGACCTGTCTTTCATAGGCATTCGCTACGTCCGCACGCACGTCAAATTTTGTGACGTATCCCTTCTTGTCATCGTTGTATTTAACGTTCCAGTTTTTTGCGATCATCGCCGCATACTCTTCATTGGTGACTGGATAAAAGATCGGTTGATCGGGTAAGCGTGGCGGAAATGCGCTCCATCCCGACTGTTCAATTAAAGCGATCTCAGCCGTCCCGACTGGCCTGTAGAGAGTAACAGACTCTCACACTACCCAACGCTGCCCTCCAGGCTCACCTTCAGCAAAGCCTGCGCCTCGACCGCGAACTCCATCGGCAGCTCCTGCAGCACGTCCCGAACAAACCCATTCACGAGCAGTGCAACCGCTTCTTCCTCACCGATCCCGCGCTGGCGGACATAGAACATCTGATCATCGGCCAGCTTGGTCGTCGTCGCTTCATGCTCAAGCTGCGCATCAGCGCGGCGATTCTCAACGTAAGGCACAGTATGCGCGCCACAATCGCCACCGATCAGAAGCGAGTCACACTGGGTAAAATTACGCGCTTTTTCGGCTTTCTTGTTCACAGACACCAGCCCGCGATACGTGTTGTCAGATTTACCCGCCGAAATGCCTTTAGAGATGATCCGGCTCTTCGTGCGTTTGCCCAGATGGATCATTTTCGTGCCCGTATCCGCCATCTGACGGCCATTCGTTACAGCAATCGAATAGAACTCACCGACGCTATCATCCCCGCGCAGGATACAGCTTGGATACTTCCACGTCACCGCAGAGCCGGTCTCAACCTGCGTCCAGCTAATCTTTGAACGCGCACCGCGACAATCACCACGCTTGGTCACGAAGTTATAGATGCCGCCCTTGCCGTCTTCGTCGCCCGGCCACCAGTTTTGCACGGTCGAATATTTGATCTCCGCATCGTCCAGCGCGACCAGTTCCACACACGCCGCATGCAGCTGGTTCGTATCGCGCATCGGCGCCGTGCAGCCCTCAAGATACGACACATACGAACCCTTGTCCGCCACAATCAGTGTGCGCTCGAACTGACCCGTATTCTCGGCATTCATTCTGAAATAAGTGCTGAGTTCCATCGGGCAGCGCACGCCCGGCGGCACATAGACAAATGTACCGTCAGAAAAGACTGCACTGTTCAGCGTCGCGAAGTAATTGTCCGACTGCGGGATCACTGTACCGAGATATTTTTTGACCAGATCCGGATACTCTTTCACTGCTTCTGAAATCGACATGAAAATCACGCCGGCTTTCTTCAGCTCTTCCTGAAAGGTCGTGGCAACGGACACCGAGTCAAATACCGCATCGACGGCCACGCGAGGTTTCTCCCGCGCCTCAGCCGCAGAGTCCGCAGCGCCGGCGACACCAAGCAAAACCTCAGCTTCGCGAAGCGGGATACCGAGCTTCTCATACGTCTCCAAAATCTCTTTCGGAACATCGTCAATCGACTCATAACTCGCGCCCGCTTTGGGGGCGGCATAGTAATAAATGTCCTGATAATCGATCGGCTCATAGCGAATCATTGCCCAATCCGGCTCGCTCATCGTCAGCCAGCGGCGATAGGCCTTCAGCCGCCACTCGAGCATCCACTCAGGCTCGCCTTTCTTTTCAGAAATGTAGCGAACAATATCCTCGTTCAGGCCCTTCGGCGCATACTCGGTTTCAATCTCAGTTTCGAAACCGGCGGAATAATTCTCAGACTCGAGCGCTTTCGCGGCCGCAACTGTGCCCTCGTCAATGCTATCTTTGACCTTGACCTCAATGTCAGTGTCTTCGATTTCAGCAACGCCGCCGCAGCAGTCCATGAATCACTCCTCTATCTGGAGTGTTATATATTGCGTGTGCGAAAAATATCACCCGAAATCGGCAGGCCGCGAAGGATTGTCTCAGTCTAGTTTTGAATGAGAATTGTTCGCTTCGCTGCAGCCAGCCATGCATCCGCTGCCGCATTGAAATCTGCAGGCTCTGAGGCCCAACCAAAACTCAGTCTCGCAGCACTTTCTGCAAGACTGTCATCCACGCCCATAGCGGACAAGACGAGCGAGCGGCGAACTTTGCCACTGGAACACGCCGAGCCTGATGAAATCGCAACACCACCAAGGTCCATCGCCATAACCTGCGTCTCCGCGCGGAAACCTGAGACGCCAAAATTGGACGTTTGCGCCAGACGATCTGCGCCTTTACCAAACACAGTCACACCCGCTTCAGTTTCTAAACGCGCCTCCATTGCATCGCGCGCCACCGCTAAACCTTCCAGCTTGCCCATATCACGCACGCCTGCCTCGGCCGCCGCACCAAATCCGGCAACGCCGCTCAGATTCTCAGTGCCAGACCGCAGCGACCGCTCCTGCCCACCCCCAAATATGACTGGCTTCAAAGGCGCACCGGATCGCACCCAAAGTGCACCTACCCCCTGCGGACCGCCCACCTTGTGTGCAGAGAGCGCAAGATAATCGACGCCAAGTAAGCCAACATTGACCATCACCTTGCCCAGGCCCTGAACAGCATCGCAATGGGTCAGGCCACCCGCCTCGCGCACCATGACCGCCGCCTCTGCGACGGGCTGGATCACGCCGGTCTCATTATTCGCCATCATGATCGCCAGAACCGGCGTCCCGTCCCGCGTCCGATCCCAGCGCGCGAGCCGATCCTTCAACCAATCCAGATCGAGCGTACCGTTCGGCGTCACATAGGCCGTCTCTACCGGAACGCCTGCATAACCTGCATTTTTGGTCACGGCGTCATGCTCAATCGCGGAAACCAGCAGCGTGCAGTTCCCCTCCAGCTGAACAACAACGCCATTGATGGCGAGCGCATTCGCTTCAGTCCCGCCGCTCGTGAAAACAACATCTTGAGCACGCGCACCAATCGCAAGAGCAACCTGCCCGCGCGCTGTTTCAAGCACCTTGCGTGCAGCCCGACCCGGACCATGCACAGAGGCAGGGTTCGCGCCCACTTCGAGCGCAGCCATTATGGCATCGCGTGCTTCGGGGCGCAGCGGCGCAGTCGCGTTATAATCAGCATAAATCATGGCAAAGACTTATGCGCTTTGCGTCCAGATTTCTACTGGCTAATCAGCGTTAGACAGAACGCGTTCACTCGCAATCTAAACGGTCGAGGCAGTCATCCACTTGATCCTCAACCTCGGCGACCGCAACGGCCAGACCGCCCGCCACAAGGATCGTTCCACCAACGTGGATCAGACCTGTGTTCGACCCAGACCTTTTCTCGCCATTCTTATCAATGTCCGCATTGAGCATGGTTATCGCTTCAGAAAGATAAACCGTCTGCCCGGCAAAATCTGAATACGTCTCACCCGCAAGGGTCAGGCCAATGCCACTTTTACGATGATCATTCCAGGCAAAGTCACGATCCCAGCGCGAAATGAACGACAGGCCATATCGACTGTCCGAACGCGCATCTCTTGAGACTGTCCCTCCGCTCAGAGGAAGCGTAACGT
>JBCBCO010000051.1:0-13873 GCA_038630445.1 Pseudomonadota bacterium
ATCGTTTTGCGCGCCAATGCATGAAGAGGCCGAAAAGTATGGATATTGCAAGGCTTTCCAATAGCCCCGAAAGCAATTGGACAGACCCGTCATTCATGAAGCTTTGGACGTATAGATTAAGCATGTATGCAGGCAGAAAAACGACCGTCCCGAAAATGGCGCACTGCCACCAAGGTTTTCGCCAGAAACGGTGAATTTCACTACTCCTTTTCAAAGTCGCATCAGATTTCGGCCATGCCGCAATGAAAAGGATGACGATCAGTCCCAGACCGGCCAGTATTGTCCCGGTAATTTTAGTCTGACTATCCAGAAAAGGCCCGACAACAAGCGGTACGAAGACTCCGAGTGTTACCCAAATCACTATGGTAAACTTTAGAAAATGTATCATCGCTCTTTCCCCCGATCCTTCAAAAGCTTAGCGATCAAGATATCGAGTTTTCGATCCGACACAAACCACCTTTGAAGAGCAGCTTATCTCATCGCCGATTTTATAGAAAGCTTACATCGATCATAGCGCTATTATAGCGTTTTCCGATAGTCTTTTCAGATGCCATTTATACGACCACTTCATACCAATCCCCATGAAGACGCCAAAGATTAGACCGACTACGATATTGGAAAGAAGATCGTAATTTCCTCCTCTAATGACGCCCATCAGAGACAGTCCCACAACATACGGAACTGCAAATATGGAAATACCCAGAAGAGCGTTACGCCACCAAGTGCGATCCCAGAATTGTGCCCCCTGACGAATATCTTGAGTTTTCTTTTCGTGACCGCGCGAGCGCGTATATAAACGAAGCAAAGTCACAAACAGCGCGGCAAAAATCAATTTCATCCAAAGTGGCTCTAAATACATGAAAATTGGAGCGAGCACGGCACAACCGATCCATGCACCCAGCGTCATTCTCAAAAAATAACTCATCCCTTAGTGTCCCCTTGCCCTGTGATCTGCTCCCAATCTATCCATGTTTTCTTTTTCCGACGCAAGCGTTGCCAGAAACGACGGCGTTCCGGGGTCGGGAGGGGCTGAAGATTTTCAAGAAAGGCCATCGCGACGGCTTTCCAGCTATACTCTTCCGCATAGGCCCTACAGGTCGCGCGATTGAGGTCGAGACAGGCGCGTGCCCCTTCTGCGAGATCGCCCCCAATCGGCGTAATCGTGCCGGCATTTGATCCCGGGATGACGTCTTTTGGCCCGGTCGCTTCAAACGCCGCCACAGGCGTGCCGGACGCCATCGCTTCCAGGACGACCAGCCCGAACGTATCGGTCAGGCTCGGGAACACGAACACATCGGCGCTAGCATAGCACGCCGCCAGCTCGTCTCCGAACTTGGCACCAAGGAAATGGACGTGCGGGTATTTCTTCTTCAGCTCTTTCAGCGCAGGGCCATCACCGACGACGACCATCGAGCCGGGCAGATCGAGTTCGACAAAAGCCTCGATATTCTTCTCCACCGCAACACGACCTACATTTATAAAAATCGGACGTGGCAGACCTTTAAACGGATCGCCCTCCCCGCCTTCTTCAATCCGTTTGGATGGGTGAAATTGCTGAGTATCCACGCCGCGGGTCCAAGCGACCAGGTTAATGAACTTCTTAGCATCAAGTTCCTCAACCATACTCGGTGTCGGAACCATGACACGGCCCGAATACTGGTGGAACCAGCGCACATAGCTGTAGCCAGCCCCAATCGGGATCGGGAACCGCGCCGCGACATATTCAGGGAAACGCGTGTGATAGGCCGTCGAAAACGGGTGCTTGATCTTCAGACACATTTTCCGCCCGGCCATGCCAAGCGTGCCTTCTGTCACAACGTGGACGGCGTCGGGTTCGAACGTTTCAAAGCGCTCTCTGATTCGGCGTTCAGCGAAAAGCGCGAGTTTGATTTCCGGATAGGTCGGCAATGGCATCGTACGAAAGCCATCGCCCGGATGGACAATGTCGAACTCATGCCCTTCAGCTTCCAGCTCGCCAATCACGCGCTGCATCGTGCGGACAACACCGTTGACTTGCGGCTCCCACGCATCAGTGACGATCATAATTTTCATGGTCGGTCCTTTGACGCGATTCCCCTCTGTTCTTTGCTTTTATCTTGCAGAGCTTTGGCGTAAAGTCTCGGCGAGTTCGACAACAGCTTTTCGGAGAGCGCGGCATGCCCGACACACAGACTGCAATGATGAGCGACTGGGACACATTGGACGCTCTGAAATTTGTAGATGAGGAAGCCTATCTTGCGGACCTTCTGGATAATCCGCCGCTGAAAGAGACCTTACGCGGCGCGGCAGTTCGGCGCGGTCGCGAGATCGTCGAAATCGCGCGTGCACAGGGGCGTCGCAAAGGCCTGATGGAGAGCTTTCTGGAAGAGTTTGGGCTGTCCAATTCTGAAGGTCTTGCTTTGATGTGCTTGGCAGAGGCCCTGTTACGCATTCCAGATGCAGAAACCCGCGACGACCTGATTGCGGAAAAGATTCGGTCCGGTGATTGGAGTTCACATAGTGGACAATCCGACTCATGGCTGGTGAATGCCTCAACGCTAGGTCTCTTGCTAACCGGTCGGGTTATCGGCCCGCCGCGTGCTGCGATGAAAGGCCCGAGCAAATTCGTGCAAAGCCTCGTGCGAGAGAGCGGCGAACCGGTGATCCGTGCCGCGATGATGCAAGCCATGCGCATCATGGGGGAACAATTCGTTCTAGGCCGAAACGTCAAGGCCGCCCTGAAACGTGGTAAGCGCATGGTGAAAGCCGGCGATGCTGCGCACATGAGCTTTGATATGCTGGGCGAAGGTGCGCGCACCGCAAGCGACGCGGAGCGTTACTACAAAGCCTATGATGACGCCATTGATGCTGTTGCCGCGATTGAACCGAAGGATATCGCGCCTGAAGATAAAAGCGGGATCTCGGTCAAGCTGTCAGCGCTCCACCCGCGTTATGAGGCGATCAATGAAGCGCGTGTTACGGCGGAGATGTATCCGAAGGTCCTCGCGCTCGCGGAAAAGGCAAAAGCGGCCAACATCAATTTCTGTATCGATGCCGAAGAAGCGGATCGTCTCGTTCTTCAGCTCAAAATTCTGGATCGCCTTGCCCGTGAACCATCCTTGAAAGGCTGGAGCGGCCTTGGCCTTGCCCTACAGGCCTACCAAAAGCGCGCGCTTGAGACCGTGGATCGCCTCGCCGCGCTGGCAGGTGCAACCGGTATGCGCCTGATGGTTCGCCTCGTCAAAGGCGCCTATTGGGACAGCGAGATCAAACACGCGCAGGAAGAAGGCCATCCGAACTTCCCGGTCTTCACGACAAAACAGGGCACAGACCTGAGCTATCTCGCGTGCGCACGCCGCCTCCTGCAGGTGAGCCCGCGCCTCTATCCGCAATTTGCGACCCACAACGCGCACACAGTCGCCGCGGTTAGCCTGATGGCGCAAGACGAGGACGTCAGCCATTTCGAGTTCCAACGCCTGCACGGCATGGGGGAAGCGCTCTATTCAGCGGCTGAGCTTGGCAGCAAAGTCCGTATCTACGCCCCAGTTGGCGCGCACAAGGATCTGCTTCCCTATCTTGTCCGTCGTTTGTTGGAGAATGGCGCGAATACCAGCTTCGTGCACAGCTTCCTCGACCCGGATGTCCCGGTTGAACAGGTCGTTGAGGACCCGATTGCGAAGGTTGAGGTTGGCCCGCGCCGGCACCCGCGTATCCCGACCCCGCCGCGCCTCTACGGCGCAACACGGCGAAATTCCATTGGCGCTGACCTATCTCTACAGAGCGCACGTGATGAAATTGCCAGCGCGATCAAGGCCCTGCGCGATAGCCCCGCTATTGCTGCTGGCCCAATCATCTCTGGGCAAGCCGATACCGGAGGCGGCGATCTGATCCGCGTTCCGTTTGACACTGATACTGTCCTCGCTAGCGCCAAAGAAGCCTCCGACGCCAATATCAACGTCGCGCTCAATAAAGCGACCGCTTTCCAGCCTGAATGGGACGCACTCGGCGGATCAAGGCGTGCCTACATCTTGCGCGATATGGCTGATGCGATGGAGGCCGACATGTCGCGCCTTATCGCGCTGATGGCGCGCGAAGCCGGGAAAACGCTTGCGGATGGCGTGGCGGAGGTTCGCGAGGCGGTCGACTTCTGTCGCTATTACGCTGTGCAGGCTGAAGAGCAGTTTGAAGATCCGACCCGCCTGCCCGGGCCCGCCGGAGAGACCAATCATATCAGCCTGCACGGACGCGGCGTATTCGCCTGTATTAGTCCGTGGAACTTTCCGCTCGCCATCTTCACAGGCCAGATCGCAGCTGCGATGGCAGCAGGCAATACCGTCGTCGCCAAACCGGCGGAACAGACACCGCTGATCGCATTTGAAGCCGTCACCCTGTTCCACAAAGCAGGCCTTCCGGCTGATGCGCTTCACCTCCTGCCCGGTCGTGGTGAAACGGTGGGCGCAGCCCTGTGCGCCGATCCACGCGTCAGCGGCGTTTGCTTTACAGGCGGCACAGACACTGCGCGTTTGATCAATCGGAGCCTCGCGGACCGAGACGGCCCGATCATCCCACTGATCGCAGAGACAGGCGGCCTTAATGCCATGTTCGTCGACACGACAGCGCTGCGTGAGCAGGTCATCGACGACATGATTGTCTCGGCGTTCGGTTCGGCGGGTCAGCGCTGCTCAGCGTTGCGCATCGCCTTCCTGCCGCATGACACCGCCGACATGCTGATCGAGGGTTTGAAAGGCGCGATGGATGAGCTGACCCTCGCTGATCCGGGCGAAGCCGATACCGACGTCGGTCCAGTGATCGACGCAGACGCGCATGGAATGCTGAGCGCCTACCTTGAGCGGATGGAGACAGACGCCAGCGTCCTGAAACGCCTTCACTCCCCAGCGGGTGGCCATTTCTTCGGCCCGGCCCTCGTAGAGCTCAAATCGCTCGACCAGATTGAACGCGAAACGTTTGGCCCGGTTCTGCATGTCATCCGCTATGACCCCGATGATATCGCAACAGTGGGCGCTGCCCTGAAAGCCAAAGGCTATGGTCTAACCCTCGGCATCCATTCGCGTCTGGAAAAGTTCGCGCGCGAGGTCCGCGCTGCCTGCCCGGTTGGCAATACATATGTGAACCGCACCATGATCGGCGCAGTCGTCGGCGTGCAACCTTTCGGCGGCGAAGGCCTATCCGGAACAGGCCCGAAAGCAGGTGGCCCGCACTATGTTCAGCGCTTTGCGTCTGAGCGCACGGTGACAGTGAATATTACCGCGCAGGGCGGTGATCCGGAGCTGCTAAGTTTGAGTTAGGGATATGATCCCCCTCCAACTCCCCCTTTTCAAGGGGGAGAGTTTTCTTTCTGAACGTGAAGTCAGAGCAGAACGACTCCTCCCCCTGCAAGGGGGAGGTTGGGAGGGGGTCAAACCCGTCACTCGAAAACGGTCACTCAACCTCCAAAGCACAGCCCAGCCCGCTCTGAAACGCTGCTGTCTGACTGATCAGGCCGCCAGCGGCGCTCGCTGTGACGCGATCTTCCTCGATCTCGAAAGAGAGCTGCGAAATATCGCGCAGCATATCGCCTTTGCAGCTGTCCAGCGACCGCTCAGCTATGAACATGCAGGAACACACATGCTTGGCCGCGAAGGCGGTTCCGATATTGGCCATCTCGACCTGACCCTTGGCCCAGAACTGCCAGACGGCCGCGGCAATCAGCACCAAAATGGCCAGCACGACAAAAAGCACTTTGACGATCTTCATCCCTCGCCCCTAGATAGCGTCCGACGACATAAACGCGGAGGCGGCGCATGGGCAAGATAGTTCTGGGATTTCTCGCATGGTTTGCGCTTACTGGCGGCGCGGTCGGTCAGGACCTGTTCCCGCTACAGCCTCACCCGGAAGGTGTGGCTTGGCCAACGACGGAATGGGAAACGGGCGACTTGCCGGAGGACAGTGCTGCAGAGGCCCAACGCCTGATCAATGAGGCTATGGCGCTCAGTGTCGACGATGTGATGGGGCAAACGCGCGCCATCGTTGTCATCCATAATGGGCGGCTGGTGGCCGAGACCTATGCAGAGGGCTTCGGGCCGCACACGAAACAGATGAGCTGGTCGCTCGCAAAATCCGTTACGCACGGTCTCGTTGGTCGCGCGGTACAGCTCGACCTGATCGAAGACATAGATGCACCGATGCCAACGCCTTTTACAGACGATGATCCCCGCAGCAAGATCAGCTGGCGCAACTGGCTACAGATGACGGATGGGCTTGAGTATAGCGAACTCGGTGAGCCGGACATTTTGAAGAACAACGTTGTGCAGATGATGTTTGGCGCGGGGAAGCGCGATGTGGCTGCTTATATGGCTGCTGAGACAGGCATCGCGCATCAGCCGGGTGAGGTTTGGAACTATTCGACTGGTGGATTTCATTTGGTGGGACAGGCAGTTCAAAAGGAAATGTCACTTTTGCAAATCGGCGAATTTCGAGGATTTGTTCCCGAAACTGGTCGATGGGAGCTTATGGACACCGAAGGGAACATCATTTCAAAAACAGAAAAGATAACCCTCGATAGTGCTTCGCGAATGTCAGCCTTGCTCTTCGACCCCATCGGCATGGACGCCCAACCCGAATTCGACCCTTCCGGCACCTATCTCGGCGGGTCAAACATCTGGGCGTCCGCGCATGATTTTGCGAAGTTCGGCTATCTCTATCTACGCGATGGCGTTTGGGAGGGCGAGCGCCTTTTAGCCGAAGGCTGGGTCGATTTCGCGCGCACACCGGGGCCGGATCAGAACATCAAAGTCTATGGTGCCGGCTTCTGGCTTGCTCTCCCGGAAGGAGGAGAAACCACCCTGCCCCGCGCGCGTAAAACTGCGCCCTTTGACGTCTTTGCCGCCAATGGCAGTGAGGGTCAGACGATCAGCATCGTCCCATCACGCGACTTGGTCATTGTTCGCCTCGGCCTCATGCCGAACAATAATCAAAACTGGAACGCGCTGTTCGAATGGAACCAGAAACTGGCCCGCGCGTTTCCTGAGATTGTGATCGAATAGACGCTGCGCCACTGCCATGGCCTTCTCCGACTTTATTTGATCCACTGGATCAAATAATCGCGAAGCGACCGTCTACGAAGCCTTGAGAAGCCTGCGCCGCTGGACAGAGCTTGGGATGCCCAAACTCTCACGATACTTGGCCACAGTCCGGCGCGCGATTTCGATGCCAAACTCGGTCAGGATTTCGACGATCTTATCATCAGACAGAACTTTGGCGCCCTCTTCGTCGATCAACTGCTTGATGCGGTGACGCACAGCTTCAGCCGAGTGCGCTTCACCGCCGCCGGTCGATGGGATCGCGGCTGAGAAGAAATATTTTAGTTCAAATAGGCCGCGCGGTGTCGCCATATATTTGTTGCTGGTCACACGGCTAACGGTCGACTCGTGCATCTCGATTGCATCAGCAACCTGCTTTAAATTAAGAGGGCGCAAATGCGCGACGCCGTGGGCAAAGAACGCATCCTGTTGGCGCACAATCTCACTCGCAACTTTCAGGATCGTTCGCGCGCGTTGGTCGAGCGACTTGATGAGCCATGTCGCATTCGCGGCGCAGTCAGAGATGAACTCTTTCTCCTGATCGCGCATCGGCAGCGCAGAGACTTCGGCATAATAAGCCTTGTCCATCAACACTTTAGGCAGTGTTTCTGAATTCAATTCGACAGCAAACATGCCGTTCGGCATCTCGCGTACAAACACATCCGGTGCGACGGCAATTGTTGTATCGCTCGAAAACCCAGCGCCGGGACGCGGGCTGAGCGTACGCAGCTCAACCAGCATATCCATGACATCATCTTTATCGACACCGCACAGCTCTGCGAGACCTTTAATATCATGCTTGGCGACCCTATCGAGGTTTTCGAGAAAGGTCTGCATAACAGGATCGTAGCGGTCGCGTTCTTTCAGCTGCAGCGCCAGACACTCGGTCAGGTCACGCGCCATTACACCGGTCGGATCAAAGCCCTGACAGACCTCCAACACGGCCGCGACATTGGCTGGATCGGCCCCGAGCGCGGCGCCAACTTCATCAAAATCGACTTCGCAGTAACCTGCCTCATCGGTCTCATCGATCAAGCGCGCTGCAATCAGGCGATCGGCTTGGCTAAGCCCTGCCATGTTGAGCTGTTCATGCAAGTGCTCGTGTAGGCTCTTTTCACCGCTGAGCGAGCCTTCGAAGTCAAAATCCTCGCCGCCGCGGCCTGAGCCAACATTTGACCAGTCCGTGCTCGCAGATGGACCGGATGCCGCATTGGCTGGGCGTGCTTCGTCACTGCCAGTACCCGCCTCATACATATCCGCGTCAGAGGCATCGACCGCGTCGCGGGCTTTTTCATTGGACCCATCAAGCGCAAGCTCTTCGCGCCCAGCGCCCTTGTCAGCTTCGGGGGCTTCAAATTCAGCAGGGTCTGTCGCTTCACCACGTTCCAGAAGTGGGTTGCGCTCTATTTCCTCGGCGACGAATTCGGCCAATTCGATATTTGAAAGTTGCAACAGTTTGATCGCCTGCTGCAGCTGCGGCGTCATTACCAGGGACTGGCCCTGGCGCATATCGAGACGTTGATTGAAAGCCATCAGTCCGGACCCGCCTGCTAAGCTGCGAAGCGCTCGCCGAGATAGACACGGCGTACATCTTCGCTGGCCAGCACATCTTCAGGTGCGCCTTCGAAGAGGACATTGCCTTCGTAAATGATCGACGCGCGATCGACGATTTGCAGCGTTTCACGGACCTGGTGATCCGTAATCAAAACGCCGAGACCACGGTCTTTCAGATATCCAACAAGCTCGGAAATGTCTGAAACGGCCAGTGGATCAATCCCTGTGAACGGTTCGTCCAGCAGCATGAAGCTCGGCTTTGATGCGAGCGCTCTTGCGATCTCCACGCGGCGGCGCTCACCACCGGACAAGCTGGTCGCGGCCTGTTTTGACAGGTGGGCGATGTTCAATTCTTCAAGCAGTGCTTCAACCTGATTGCGGCGTTCGGTTTTGTCACGCTCGATCAATTCAACGACGGACATGACATTGTCATAGACGCTCATGCCGCGGAAAATGCTTGCTTCCTGAGGTAGGTAACCGAGACCGAGGCGCGCGCGCTGATACATCGGCAGAACGGTGACATCGGCACCATCGATACGAACCTGGCCGCCATCAGCACCAATCAGACCCATAATCATGTAGAAACAGGTCGTCTTGCCGGCGCCATTCGGTCCAAGAAGACCGACGACTTCGCCGCGTTGAAGCGACAGAGATACATTATGGACGACCTGTCTTTTGCCGAATGTCTTGGCAAGTCCACTGGCAGTAAGGCCGGTTTCGGTCTGGTCCATTTACAGTGTTCCCTTTGATACCTCTAAGATGTGTGACTTAGCTCAACAGACTTAAAATCCGTTTATCAGGTTGAGTTGAATTTTACTCACCCGCGTCTTCGCCCGGAATGATGACGAGGTTGACTTGCTCGCCGTCCTTGCCGTCAAGAACCGTGCGCCCGGCCTCAAGCTGCATTGTCAGACGCTCACCTTTACCGACGTCCTCACCGCGAACAAGAACGACATTCCCGGTAAGGGTGATCGTATCGGTCTCAGCATTATAGACGCCGGTATCACCTGTCGCCTTCAAATCCGGCGTGACGTAGAAGACACGGCCTTGCGCCGTCATGGTTTTAATATCTCCAAACCCTGACCCGAGACCGGATGTCGTTGTTCCACCGCTCGGGGCGTAGTTGAGTGTGACGCGGTCAGCGCGTAGGCGTGCGTCGCCCTGGGTGATATCGACATTGTCGATCAGGATCACGCGGCTTTCGCGCTCCAGTACTTCGGACCGGTCAGCTTTGACCCGGATCGGCCCACCTTCGCCGGAGACTTGTGCCATCGCAGATGGATTGAAGCTAAGGGCGAGGACCCCAGCCGCGAAAGGGATTGCAAAACCACGCATAAGTCTACTCCATAGGGTCCGGGGATGACGACGGTTCGCGCCCGCCAGGATAAATTGTCATATCAACATTTCCGCGAAGCACAACGCGGTCGCCTTCATCAAGAATCTCATACGTGTCGGCGCGAACGTCTCCAAGGGGACCTGTCCCCTGTAGCGGCTCGAGGCCCCGGACCCTGCCATCGCGAACAAAGGCGCGTGCAGCTGTCGTGTTGAATTCATAACCTTCTGAATCAACAACGCGGACATCTTCGAACAGGTCGAGGTATTCTTCGTTCTGATAATAAGTCCCCGTCGGAGCCGTGATGACGGTGCCTAATTGATCGACCAGTTCCGGGTTCTCCAGATCGATAATACTAGGATCATTGCGGCGTCGACGCGCGGTGTCTGCTGTGATCTCGAAGGTTTCGCCAGCAACATTGCGACCGGTAAAGCGCGCATTCACCATGGTGACGACCTGCTCGCCATCAAAGCGCTCAACTTCTGTCGAGGGCGAGGTCAAGGCACTGGCAATCACAGGACCGACAAAGATACCGGCTGAGATAGAGGCGCCGGCCACAAAAATGATTCTCAGGATATTCGTATAGACCGTACGTCGTTTCGCCTGCTTCAGCGTGATTTGACGCTGTGGAGCCCAATTAAACAGGGTTTCGGAAGATGGCGATGAGTCCATGTGTAATGCCTACACCAGTGTCTTGCGCCACGATAGCGACGATATCATGACGAAACCGATAGCCACACTAGCTATGGCTGAAAATGTCATTGTCGCGCCAGCCTTCGAGATCAAGCGCCGCGCGGATAGGTAGAAAATCGAAACAGGCTTGCGCGAGCTCAGCGCGGCCCTCACGTTCCAGCATGGCCAACAACCCTTCACGGATCGTATGAAGGTGAAGCACATCGCTCGCCGCATAGTGGAGCTGCTGATCGCTTAGGCTGTCAGCCCCCCAGTCAGAACTTTGCTGGGACTTATCCATATTCACGCCCACGATCTCACGCGTGACATCTTTCAAGCCATGACGATCAGTGTAAGTCCGGGCAAGTTTTGACGCGATCTTGGTGCACCAGACGGGCGCGCAAGTAATACCCAACCATTTCTGCATCATGGCAACATCAAATCTTGCGAAGTGGAAGATTTTCAGAACATCGGGATCAGAGAGTAGTTGTTTCAGATTCGGGCAATTAAAATCCCGCAACAGCTGAACGACATGTGCCTTGCCGTCTCCGCTGGAGATTTGGACAACACAGAGCGCATCGCGATCCGGATTAAGCCCCATCGCTTCCGTATCGACAGCAATGATTGATCCAAGATCAAGGTCGGCGGGCAGGTCGCCCTTATAGAGTTTTATTCCATTCATAGCTGCGATCTAAGCAGGTGCGTGTTTCGGTGCAAGTGGTGGTCTTATGCATTAGCCGTCATCATCGTCTTGCTCTGCCCCGGAGCGTTGCGTCGCGGCCCGTTCAGCCAGTGCCTTCAGCGTCGCCTCAGTGCGTTCCGGCGGCGTGATCACTTCAGGCGCATCCTGCTGTTGCATATACAGTGTTCGACTTGGGAAGGCGAAACCGCTGCCTGCGCGCTCAACGATGTCGTAAATACCCGTTGCCAACTCTTCCTTGATTGACAGCCACTCCGCCCAATTCGTTGTCTTGGTGAAGCAATAGATCAGGAAGTCGATTGAGCTGTCATTGAACGCGTTGATACGCACAAAGAGTGCAGCCTCAGGCGGACGCGCAAAGCGATCATCATTCCAGATCAGCGCTTCAATCTCGTCACGAATGTAGCGGAGTTGCTCGACTGTCGTGCGATATTCAACCCCGATGACCCACTTGATCCGGCGATGTGTCATGCGGGAAAAGTTGGTCAGCGGGTTATCCGACAGGAGTCCATTCGGGACATAGATCGGGCTCTTATCGAAGCGCTTAATCAGTGTGGAGCGGAAATTGATCTGTTCAACAGTGCCTTCCACGACGCCGTCAACCTGAATCCACTCCCCGGGCGTGAAACGCTTTTCGGTCATGATCAGGATACCGGAAATCAGGTTCTTGAAGAGGTCTTGTGCGCCTAGACCAACTGCGATGCCGAAGATGCCGAGGCTTGCGATGATTGGCGCGACAGGGATGTTCCAGATCTGTGCAACGGCCAAAAATCCGAAGACAATCAACGCGCCTTCAAGCAACTTGACCATCCAATCTACTACGGCCGGAGAAAGTGAGCTGCGCAACCCCGAAAAAACGAATTCAAATGCATGGACCGCACGCGACAGAGTCCAGAAGACAGCAAGCGTGATAACGGACTGAAGGGCTTTGTACGCATTATCAGCAGCGTTCCCGTCGATATCGACAACCTGTAGCGCGAAATAGACGCCGACGATTAACGGAACCAATTTCAGCGGCGTCGCTGTGGCTTCAATCAGAGCGTCATCGAGATTTGTCTCAGTCTTGTCTGCCATCCGGCTGAACCAGCGCACAACAGTGCGGGCAAACAGGCCGCGGACAATCAGAGCGAAAAGGATGATCAGAACCGCGATTGTGATCTCGCCATAAGTCAAGCCAAACGCGCCTTCGTTCCAGATATCAGCAATAGCGCCGACAGGCTGTTGGGCCCAATCCGGAAGGCGATCTATCCAGCTTGGCGTGGTGATGGGTTCCATGATCAATCTCCAGCACGTCGAGAGTTTTTTGCGCAGCTAGCCCGTTTCTGAAATTCGGGAAAGCGCCGAGACAGAATTATCTCTCTTTAGTGCGGATTTTCTTCGACTAATCGCAGTTTGACCGCATAAAAGGCGGTTAGAATGGCAACCCGCAAAACAGCAAATTGGAGCTTCGTTTGAACCATCAGGAGACCATCCGGGCCGTGCGATCTGCGATCGCTGCCAAGCGACAGGATTTAGCGGTCGATCAAATCCGTCGTCTGGTTGGCAGCGGTGCTGCAATGGGGGCCAGTGGAGCGGAACTTCTACAGCTCTCACTTGCTTTAGCGGATGAAGACATAGCGCTCGAGATTGCCAAAGCGATGCATCGCGAAACCCAAGGTGATCCCAGGCATGCTTTCATCCTGGCAGAACGATACGCGCGGGTCGGACGATCCGATATCGCGCTGCAGATCATCGTAGATCTGGAACGAACGCTCCCGCCCAATCCAGCGCTCGATTACTTTAAGGCTGTCTATTCAGGTCATCTGGGTAGGCTCGAAGACGCCGCATCTCACGCGCGCCGCGCCATTCAGCGCAAGCCTGATTTTGGAGATGCGTGGGCTGTTCTTGCGACGACGGGGCAGTATTTGGATGACGACCAAACAGCGCTGGAACGCCTGATGCAGGGATCACAGCCGCACGCCCTTCCGGGGGCGGCATATGCATTGGGTGCTGTATACCATGCTAAGGGCGAGCCTAATCTGGCATGGGAGGCTTGGAGCAAGGCGAACCAGGATGAGACGCAAAAGCAGCCTTATAATGCCAATCAAGATGTTGCCGTGATGGCAGATATTACAACGGCGTTCTCAAGGCTTGCGGACAAAAAGCCTGCGGCGACCTCTGGCTCAGTCAATGGCATGCCTCAGCCCATCTTTGTGGTCGGCCCGCCGCGTTCCGGCACATCGCTTACAGAGCAGATTATCGGGCTCGCTCAAGGGACTTATGCGATGGGGGAAACCCTTTTCAGCCGCCTTGCAACTTGGCGTCTCGGGAATCTGACGCAGGCGGATCTTGAAAGAGTCGGCGGATTTCAGATCGGTCAGATAGACTGGCGACTGATCGGCACTGTTTATCGAACGCTAAGCCAAGCGCGGTCAGATGGCACTGCCTTTGTAACCGACAAAGGTGCCGTCCTAAATCTCCTCGTTGGCGCTTTGGCTTATGCCCTACCGGAGGCCAAATTCATTTGGGTCAGCCGTGACAAACGTGACACTGCGCTCTCAGCCTGGCGGACCTATC
>JBCBCO010000052.1:0-13196 GCA_038630445.1 Pseudomonadota bacterium
TTTTGGCTGCTTTTCCGAAGGTGGTGACGGTGTTGATGTGACAAGTCGATTTTTTGCTCCCGGTAGTGGCATCAACGAAGATCCTGCGACCGGTAGCTGGCATTGTATGGTCGCGGCCATCATGGGGCCGCGACTAGGCCGATCAGTGAAATGTTATCAGGCTTATCCTGGTCGTGGTGCAGCGATAGAGGCTGAGCTTGTCGGAACTCGCGTTAAACTTCGGGGCAGTTGCGTTACGGTGATTGAGGGTGTGTTTCGGCTTTAACTGCGTCGTCGGCCTTCCCGCCGCGCTGAGCCAGCCAAACACCCGAAAGTATAAGTGCAAATGCTGCGAATGCGCTCCAGTGACGGACTTCCCCGAACGCGATGTATCCAACAATGATCGAGATAACGGGGATTGTGTATCCCGTGAGCGATAGAAACGTGGCACTCGTTCTTGCAATCAGGATCATGTAAAGGATTGATGCGGCGGCGGTTGGTGCGATGCCTAAGCCAACAATACCAATAATCGCTTCCTTTGATGGTGTAAGGGCGCTCAAATCCGTGAAAAGCAACATCGGCCACGAGACGAATGCGGCGATGCTAACAAAACCGGATGCAAAAATCAGGGGTGGGATGTCCCTGCCATAGCGTGCTGTAATGGTTGCGACAGCATAAAAGCTTGTTCCAAAGAGAAGGAGGATTTGTGCTATAACGCTCGCGCTTCCAAACGCTGCAATTGCGTCCCGTCCAAATAAGAGAGCGACGCCTGCGAACCCGATAATTAGACCAACCCCTTTTGTTGGCGTGATCTTGTCATCGTCGAAAACGAAGTGAGCGAGAACGGCAACAAACAAAGGCGCGGCCGCCACATAAAGGGCAGCAAGACTGGAATCGACAGTTTCTTGCGCTCGGGTGATCACAAAAAAGGGTAAAGCTGTTCCGATAACACCTAGAACGGCCATCGTTGCGTATTTTCTCCAATCGCTCAGCGGCGGCCATTTCTGGTTTGAGAACTGGGTAACTGTGAGCAGAATGATGGCTCCGATTGTCACTCTAGCTGGAATGATCACGTAGGCTGGGAAGCCCACTTCAGGCACATCCTTGCTGACGGCCATCCGCGTAAATCCGTATGCGCTTGCCCAGAGCAGGCTCAGCGTTGAAAAGAGAACCCAGTCCAGAGGTGTGCGTGACCCGTTCATCGCCGCTGCATGTTGCTCTCTGATAGATTGGTCAAGTCTGCTGCGCAGGTTTACAAAGCGCAGTTGCCTGTCGAAGCGGAGACGGCTAGTCGCAAAGGATGGACGCTATTACTGAAAGCCCAGCAACATTTGCATTGATTGCGATCAATATTCTGGTGAGCCTTTTTGCGTTTTCGAATGCGCGTTTCATGGAGCGCAATACATTCCATGTCGGGCCGATTTTGCGTGGAGGTGAGTACTCAAGGATGTTCTCCAGCGGCTTCCTGCATGTG
This sequence comes from Pseudomonadota bacterium, assembly GCA_038630445.1. GTDB lineage: Bacteria > Pseudomonadota > Alphaproteobacteria > Caulobacterales > Hyphomonadaceae > Henriciella. The sequence goes on from JBCBCO010000052.1 coordinate 1,454, forward strand.
GATGGCACGCACCTGTTCATGAACATGTTTGTACTGTTCGTTTTCGGGCCGGATCTTGAGGCAGAGTTGGGAAGCGCTGGTTTTGTATTTGTTTATGTAGGGGCGCTGTTGGCAGGATCGGGCTGGGCGTTACTGGAGCGGCGCCGCGAACCCAACTATCGCGCGGTTGGCGCTTCTGGCGCGGTCTCTGGTATTTTGGTTGCGGTTTGCCTTTACGATCCCTTTCAACTCCTCCTCTTATTTGGCTTGATACCTGCGCCTGCTATTGTCTTTGCGATTGGTTACATCGCCATCAGTGCTGCGCTTTCAGGGCGGCCGAACAGCATGATTGGACATGAAGCACATTTGGGCGGTGCTCTCGGCGGGCTCCTCTTGACGCTACTGTCAGACCCAACAGCTCTGTCGACGTTTTCTCAGCAAGTCGCTGAGCGGCTCGGCGGATAGGTCACTATGGGCGAGGTTAGTAAAATACTGCAAGCGCGGATTTCTGATGGTCAACTGACGGCTGATCCCGCCCAGATTAAAGCGGCTGAGCTTTTGGATGATTTGCTCCTCCGGGTTGCAGCTAGTCGTAAAGGCGGGTGGTTTTTTAGCAAACCTAAACCTGTGACCGGGCTTTACATGTGGGGCGGTGTAGGGCGCGGGAAGTCTATGCTTATGGATCTGTTCCATGCTGCTTCGCCTGTTTCATCGATGCGTGTGCACTTTCATGATTTCATGGGCCGTGTGCATAGACGGCTCGGTGAAGCGCGTGCCGATGAGTCTGTCAGTGATCCAATCCCGCCGGTCGCGAAACGGTTCGCAGCAGAAGCAAAGCTGCTCTGCTTTGATGAGTTTCAAGTCACTCAGATTGCCGACGCTATGATTCTGTCGCGTCTCTTTGAGGAGCTGTTTGACCGCGGTGTTACGGTTGTGGCGACCTCAAACCGCCATCCTGACGAACTTTACAAGCACGGGATCAATCGCAATCTCTTCACGCCATTTATCGGGCTTTTGAAAGAGCGGTGCGAGGTTTTCGAGTTGGTTTCAGAGCGCGATTATCGTCTGGAACGACTGACGGAGGCCCCGGTTTGGTATTCAGGGGCGGATGGCATGCAGCGCCTTGATGAAGCTTTCGCGCGCCTGACGCTAAAATCTGAGTCAAAGAGCATGACATTGATGGTTCAAGGGCGAGAATTGGCGGTTGAACGTCATGCTGCTGGTGTGGCGCGATTTACATTTGAGGAACTTTGCGCGCGGCCGCTAGGGGCGCAGGACTACCTGAAAATAGCCGCGACATTCCACACTGTTCTGCTTGAGAATATTCCTGTTTTGAGCGCGGCCAAGCGTAACGAGGCCGCGCGTTTTGTTGCGCTAATTGATGCCTTGTATGAGGCCAAGGTCAAAGTTGTCGCAAGCGCGGATGCCGAGCCGGAAGTGCTGTATCCAAAAGGCGATGGCAGCTTTGAATTTCAGCGGACCGTCAGCCGCCTGCACGAAATGCGTTCGGTCGAATATATGGCGGAAGAGCACGTCGTTCCGGACGACATAAAATAAAGCCGCACTTCCCGGCTTAGGGTTGGGGGGAGGGAGGAAAGCCTGGAAAGTGCGGCGAGACTGTTTGTCTCTAAGCTGAATACGCCTGATACGCGAAACTGGATCACCAGGGTTTGAATAATTTAGTACCCGTCCGCATTTCCATCTTTGCGCATCTCTGTCGCCGCGATCCAGGCGCCTGTTTCAAAGTCGCGCATGATGGCCTGATAGCCACCGCCGTTGGCCTGGCAGCATTTGATCGTGTGGCCACGGCGCTCTAATTCGGCGCGGGTTTCTTCTGGAATACCGCTTTCAAGCCAGATGACGCCGAGATCGCTTTCGCACGTGTCGCCTTTCAGATTATCGGTTGGTTCACAGCCGCCACGGTGTTCCCATCGGGCGGCATCTCCTGCTTCTTGCAGGCCCATGCCAAAGTCGACGAGATTGAGGATGATCTGGACATGGCCCTGCGGCTGCATCCCACCGCCCATAAGACCGAAGCTGAGCCAGGGTTCAAACTCACATTGCGTTATACTTCTCGCTGGCAGTTCGTAATCGTAAGGCATACGGCCATTGAGAGTATAAAAATTCCGGATCCACGTGTCACAACTCGCAAGGTTTGCCTTAAACGCAAAGGCCGGGATGATGGTGTGGAAGGGGCGTTTGCCGGGCTCGAAGACGTTTGGGTGGTCGGGGTCTAGTGAGAAGAGCTGTCCTCTGTCCTGTAGCATGAAGCCGAGGCCATCCGGCACGAGGCCGGATCCCATGCCGCGATAGTTGGACTGGATAAGCGAGACCATCATGCCGTCTTTGTCCGTGACGGTGAGATAGGTTGTGTCGCCGTCTTCGAGTTTTTTGTCGGCGGCACTTAAGTCAACAAGGTCCCCAGATTGCTTTAAAGCCGTAATATCTTCTTCTGTCAGGGTTTGAGCGGAAGAACTTTCGCCATCGTCACCAAATAAATCTTCTTTCGTAAGCGGTCCCCAACGCCAGCTCTGCGGTATTTCATTCATTGCTTGGTCAAGATTGATCAGACGCTGCCCCATTCCCTTTCGCATTGGTGTAACGAATGATTTTGGATCTACCCCGCTGAACGCCGGGTCCGCATACCCTCGCGCACGATCCGCGAACGCCAGTCTCTTCGCTTCCACTTGCGCCATTGTCGCATCCGCGCTGCCCCAGCCCATTTCGCGCAAGTCAAACCTTTCCAGCATTTGCAGCATCTGCAACGCTGCAACACCTTGTGTGTTTGGGCCAAGTTCACAGAGACTGACCTCATCACGGTATGTGACGCAGATGGGTTCGACCCATTCGCCCTCATGGGCGGCGAGGTCGTCATAAGACATGTAACCGCCGATGCGCTGCATATAGCTGTCCATTGTGCGCGCGAGCGAGCCTTTATAGAAGGCGTCGCGGCCGTTGAAGGCGATGGTGGTCAGCGTGTTGGCGAGGTCGGGATTGCGAAACAGGCTGCCTTCGCGTGGCGTTGGGCTGAAATAGGTGTCGCGGGCATTGTCGAACTCATCGATCATGCCACTGTCCACGAAACGCTGGAAGTTACGCTCGCTGCGGTCCCAATAGTAAGCGATGACTTCGGGAATGGGTGCGCCGTTTCGCGCATATTCGATCGTTGGTTTCAGATTGTCGCGCATGGACAAGCGCCCAAACTTTTCATGTAAAGCGAACCAGCCATCGACCGTCCCCGGAACGCTAATCGGGGCGACGCCATAGGCTGGAATTTGTTCACCATCTTCGTGGGCGTCAGCTTCGGCCTGCATATCGGCGAGCGTTGCGCCCATAGGTGAGCGCCCTGAGCCGTTATAGCCGTAGAGCTTTTCGGTTTTCGGGTCCCAGACAATGGCGAAGAGGTCGCCCCCTATGCCGTTTCCCGTCGGCTCAACGAGGCCGAGCATGGCGTTAGCGGCAATCGCTGCGTCTATGGCCGTGCCGCCATCTTTCATAATGTCTAAGGCGACTTGCGTGGCGAGCGGGTGGGCCGTTGCGGCAGCGGCATTCGGCGCGACGACAGCGCTTCGCGTGCCGAGGGTACGGCCAGAGGGTTGGCGGTCACCGGGGCCGAGGATGGGGCCGGTTTCGGCTTTTGTTTGCGTCGGTTCAGCAGCTGAGGCTGTTATGTCCGTGCCGGAGATGCAGGCTGAGAGTGAGAGCGCAAGGCTGGATAGGATTAGGGCGTGTATACGGGCCATGAGCGACTCTCCTCTGTTTGAGAGGAGAGTAGGCCGCGTTGCGCGTCTTGCAAATCCTAATCGAGGCGTGTGGCGACGACCGTAACGTCTACGGTGACATCTTCGCTTACCCAATCTGCGTCGGGGTCTGAATCCTGGCCGAGATCGAGGGGTGCGCGTTGCAGGATGGTCTGGCCGGTCATCGTGGCGGTGTCGCCTTCAATGTCGAGGACAAATTGGAATTCGCGCTCAATCGTGATGTCTTTCAACGTTAGGCGTGCGGCGCCTGTATAGGCGCGGTCTTTTATGCCTGTAATGTCGACGATTTGAACTGTCGCCGTTGGGAAAGCGCCGACATTGAGCCACTCGGGGGAAGGGAGGCTGTCCGTGTAGAGCTTCTGGCTGGCACGGGCGCTGGCAGTGGAGACGGTGACTTCGACGTCGGCGTCTTCCGGCGCATCTGGGTCGAATTGGATGGCGGCGTCCCAGTTTTGGAACGTACCCGTATAGTCATTGCCATCATGCACACCGCTGAAGCGGATTTCAGACTGGTCATAGTCCACGGTCCAGTTCGCTTTAATCCCGCTGCCGGCCGCAAAGGCTGCGCCATCGCTGGATAGCGCTGTGACGACGCCGGGCGCGCCAGTGACGAAGACAAGGGCCGCGATAGCTGAGCCGAAGGCAACGAGCGTCCCTCGGCCTCTGGCGCTAGGCGTCTTGGTTTTGCCGAGGATGCCGCTGGGCAGCATGCGTTTGATGACGCCTTCTTCAGCGCTGAACTCATGCTTGAGCGCGCCGCCGAGATGAAGGGCTAGCGTGGCAACGGCGAGCAGAGCGAGTACTGTATGAGACGTGTTGGCAATGCTGCTGATCAGGCCGGTCTTCATGGCCTCAGCGTAAGGGACATCTGGCCAACTCAGGACGCCATAAAGGACGGTCGGAACATCAAGCTTCGTGCTGACGGAACTGTATAGCCAGCCTGTGAGTGGCAGGACGATCATCAGGCCGTAAAATGCCATGTGGACAAGATGGCTGGCGGTCTTTTCCTGCTCATTCATGTCGGCGGGGAGTGCCGGCGGCGGGTTCATAACGCGCCAGATGATGCGGGTAATGGTCAGCAGGAGGATTGTAATCCCAACCGATTTATGGAGCTGGTAGAGTTCATATTGGCCGGGGGCGCCATCAGGCAGGTTCGTCATGTACCACCCGCCAGCGAGCATAAGGATGATGGCCAGCGCAATCAGCCAGTGAAGGATGATCGCAACTGTGGTGTAGCGTTCTGATTGGCTGGCCGAGGTCATTTCTACTCGTCCTGAATGAATTCGCCGGAAAACTCGACAGTGACCTCATCCCCGATCATCGGAACAAAAGCGCCCATCCCCCACTCTGAGCGTATGATCGTCGTGGAAGCATTAAAACCGATGAGGTCACGATCGCCATACCAAGGCGCATTGGCTGTGCCATTATAAGTGACGTCGAGTGTGACTGGCTTGGTTTCGCCCAAGAACATCAGATCGCCAGTTACGGTGCCTTCCAGATCGCCAGTACGATTGATGCCCGTGGCGGTGAAGGTAATTTCAGGGAACTCGCCTGCATTGAGCCATTGCGGGTTCATGGCGAGGTCTTCGTTCCAGCTTTCATAAGGGCTATCCGCATGACCTTGTTTATAGTCGCCCGGATAATTGGTCTGCACCGTTGACGCCTGAATCGTTGCGCTAAGCTGGGAGGCTTCTGGATCGGCTGGGTCGAAAGTCAGATCAGCGTCAAAGTCACTGAAGTTGACACGGTAATCTGAAATGCCGCCCGAGTGACCGACCTCAAACGTTAGGAATGCATGGCTCTTATCGAGGCTATAAGTGGCTGCTGCGACGCCCTGCAGTTTCGGGTGTAGGTCGCTGTCAGTGTTGGTAACGACCGTTTCTGTCTCCGCTGTCGGTGTCTCTGTTGTGGTCTCTATCTCTATGTCAGCACTGCCACATGCTCCTAAAGTGAGCCCTGCGACCGTTGCCATGAGGATGCTTGGTTTCATGTCTATCTCCTTGATGTGCTTAGGACTAGTCGTCCTGAAGAAACTCGCCTGAGAATTCGATGACGACATTGCTGGAGACAGAGCTTTTATTGGTGGTCAGGCCCCATTCGGTGCGGTCGATTGTTGTTGACGCGTTGAACCCGATGACATCACGCTGACCGAACCAAGGCGTATTTGTAACGCCATTATATGTGACGTCGAGCGTGATGGGTTTGGTGACGCCCAAGAAAGTGAGATCACCAGTGAGCGTGCCGGAAAACTCGTCGACCTGTGCTGCGCCAGTGGAAACAAAAGTGATTTCAGGAAACTCTTCGCCGTTGAAATAGCTGCTTCCTTTCGTAAGCTTATCTTCCCAACCGACCTTCTTTTCCGGGTCTGGATAGTTGGTTTCAATCGCGAGCGGGTTGATCGTGACGCTGATTGTAGAGGCTGTCGGCGTGTCAGGATCAAAATCGAGTGTCGCGTCGAAGTCTGTGAAGTTCACAGTATAATTAGAAATGCCCATATGCACGACGGACCAGGTCAGGAAAGCGTGATTTTTCTCTAGGCTGTAAGTGTCTTTATCTGCGCCGGAGAGGCTGACTTGCGCGCTGGCTGGGATTGTAAATGCCAAGAGAGCGGCGGATAGGGCGAGTGTACGCATTGAAAACTCCATTCTGATTAGACCTGTGACATAAGGTAGGACAGGGTTTGCGCCTGACCAGAACGTGCATATGAAGAGTTTGTGATATCAGTTATGCAGAAGGTGCATCTAAATGAGCTATACCGCGCCCATTGAAGAGATCAGCTTTGCGCTCAAACACATTGCCAAGATAAATGACTTCGCCGACGTCGATGGCAGTCCATTCGATCCTGATCTGCTTGATCCGATCTTGGAAGAAGCCGGAAAGCTGGTGCGTGACGTCATTGCGCCTCTTAATCAGAGCGGCGACAAGTTTGGTGCGAAACTGACGAAAAACGGTGTTCAGGCAGCTCCCGGTTTCGCTGAAGCCTATAACGCTTTTCGCGATGGCGGCTGGATGGGACTATCTGTCCCTGAGGAATGGGGCGGGCAGGGACTGCCGAAAGTGCTTGGCCTTGCAGTTATGGAGATGCTGCATGGGGCCAATATGGCGTTTGGGCTCTGCCCAATGCTCAGCTTTGGCGCGATTGAAGCGCTGCTGGCGCACGGAACGGATACTCAAAAAGCCAAATATCTACCCAAACTGGTCAGTGCCGAGTGGACGGGAACGATGAACCTGACAGAGCCGCAAGCCGGCTCTGATGTTGGAGCCTTAAAAACGAAAGCTGTGCCAAACCATGATGGCAGCTACGCGATTACCGGACAGAAGATCTATATCACTTGGGGTGATCATGATGTTGCGGAGAATATCGTTCACCTTGTTCTCGCACGTTTGCCGGACGCACCAGAAGGATCACGGGGAGTCTCGCTTTTCTTAGTCCCGAAATTCCTCGTGAATGACGATGGATCCTTGGGCGAACGTAATGCAGTAACCTGTATCGGATTGGAAAAAAAGGTTGGTATTCATGCGTCACCGACCTGCGTCATGGAATACGATGGTGCAACAGGATGGCTCATCGGAGCCGAGAATGATGGCCTTGCTTGCATGTTCACGATGATGAACTCGGCGCGCCTGAATGTTGGGCTGGAGGGCGTTGGTGTTGGTGAAGCGGCCTATCAGGCGGCCTTTTCCTACGCTCAGGAAAGGAAGCAAGGTAAAGTGAAAGGCGTCGACGGTGCAGCGCCAATCCTGCATCACTCCGATATTCGACGTCAGCTCATCACAATGCGTGCAAAGGTACAGGCGGCGAGAGCCATATGTTATGCTTGCGGCGCAGCAGCAGACCTCGCCGAAGTTGCGAACGCAGCGGAGGTGCGCGAGGCCGCTAAACTCCGCGAGGAATTGCTTACGCCGATTGCGAAGGCATGGTCCACGGATATGGGTGTTGAAGTCGCAAGTCTCGGTGTGCAGGTTCATGGCGGTATGGGCTTCATGAATGAAACCTTGGCAGCCCAACTCTATCGTGACGCGCGGATTGCACCGATCTACGAAGGAACAAACGGGATTCAGGCGATTGATCTCGTGGGTCGCAAACTGGCTATGGCGGATGGCGAAGCCATGACGTCTATGATCGCAGATATTGATGCAACGGTCAGAGAAGCCCGCGCGACAAACAATCCCCAGCTGGTGGCAATTGCAGATCGGTTGAAAGCTGCGAATGCAGGATTGCTGGAAGCAACAGAGTGGATGCGCTCGGCTATGCAAAGTGATCGGAACACAGCACTCGCAGGTGCGACGGCATATCTTGCGCTCGCTGGAGATGTGATTGGCGGCCATTTTCTGGCGAAATCAGCAGTCGCAGCACGCACCGAGCATTCGGAGACTCGCGCGCGTATGACGGCGCTTGCAGGTTTCTACTCAGAAACGACGCTTGCTAGCGCACCCGGTGCCGTCGCCGGGATCACTCAAGGTGGCGCTAAAGTGTTGGAAGAAAGTGAAGCCCTCTTCGGAATAAGCTAGCGTCTAGCCTTTCCAATGAGAGATCCGTTCTGCAGCGTTCGGACGCATTCGTTCTTGGGGTTCTCCAGTCGCTGTACCCAGATAGATAAAACCTGCAACGCGTTCATTGTCTTGCAGTCCTAGCAAGTCGTTTATGCCGTCACTGAAACTCATCCACTCTGTCAGCCAGCATCCTGCAAATCCGGCAGCGTTGGCCGCCAGAAGGAGATTATAGCAAGCCGCGCCAACGGATAATTCCTGTTCCCAAACCGGCGTCCCTTTCGGGCAGTCTTTCGGACTGGAGATGACGGCGACGACGGTCGGTGCACGCAGCATTGAGCGACGCGAGATATCGAGGCGTTCCTTTGGTGCATCAGGGATTTCCCCGCGCCGGACTTCAGCGGCTGCCTGCCCAAACTTCATTCTGGCCTCTCCCTCAAAGACAATGAAGCGCCAAGGACCAAGGCGGCGATGATCCGGAACCCGCATAGCCGTCTGTAAGATCTCATCCAGCGTCGAGCCTGTAGGGCCGGGTTCTGAAAGAAGAGCTGTGCTTGATGATCGACGCTTGGCGATAAAGTGCCGGGTTATTTCATTGGATGATGTCGCGGGAAGTGCCTCACCGACATTCATTGTGTCTGGAAATAGCTTTGTCATCACTTGCAAATAGGTCGCAACTGGACATTTGTCACTTGCCGAGAAGAAAATTTTAGTGAACAGTGTTTACTTTTTGAACAACAGTAATACATGCTCTTTTGGATATAGAATGACTGACATATCGATCACCCCGGCCGAGAGACGGCGCTTGAAAGTTCGCGACTCAATTATCGCGGCTGCTGAACGTGTGTTCGCTGAAGAAGGGGAGGCCGGTCTGTCTATTCGCAGGCTTGCGAAAAAGATCGATTACTCACCCGCGGCGATCTATAAATATTTCGCGAGTAAGGACGATCTCGTCGACGAGTTAAAGGATGCGTTTTTTGATCGGTTGCTGACGCAAATCCATCGTATTGCAGATAAAGAGACACCTTTTTCAGCCAGAATGGCGGATTGCCTCGCGACGTATGTTAAAGAAGGTCTTTCAAGCCCTCATCATTATGCAGCTGCGTTTGTCGGGACTGCAAGAGATACCGGATTAGATGCGTCGCACCCGGACTTTGCTCAGCAATCTAAGGGGCGAGCGTTCCGCGTGCTGATGGGTATGATGGCGGAAGGTATAGAGCTTGGGCATTTTCGAAAGGATCTTGACCCCGAACTCGCTGCAAAATCGATATGGGCATCGCTTCATGGACTGACGATGATGATGATCCATATTCCAACTTATCCACGGCTATCTGCCGATAGCGAAGCGCCGGATCGAGAGACTTTTATACAGATACACGCTGACCATCTTGTCAGAGGATTGGAGAGCAGAAATGACTCATGAAGATACTCAAACCACGACACGTACGCCGCGTCCTAATCTCCTGAAAGGGTTTGTTTTTCTCGGAGCTGTCGCAGTCGTCGCTGGTTTGTTGGCGATCTTTGTTCTTGGGCAACGCTCACAAGAAGGACCGTTTGTGCCAACGGCTGCACCCGAGCCTCTATCAGTGGATGTTATTGAAGTTTCCTTGTCACAATCATTCAGCCTTGAGGAGCGATTTACCGGCATAGTATCCCCCCGTCGAACCAGTCAGCTTGGGCCACAAACAGGTGGGCGCATCACAAAACTCTACGCGGATGTTGGCGATCAAGTAAAAGCTGGTCGTCTCTTGGCCTCTCTGGACACACGCGCCTTCGAAGCTCAATTGGCCGCCGCAGAAGCGACTGTTTCGGAAGCTGAGGCTGCTCACAAACTTGCGCTCGCGACCGTTCAGAGACAAAAGACCCTTTTTGAAAAGGGGCACGTGGCCCAACAACGCGTTGATGAATCTGTTGCGCAAGCCGACTCTGCAAAAGCAAGGATTGAAGCCGCAAGAGCACAAGCAGCGACAGTTCAGGTTCAAATCGACCTTGCGCGTATTGTTGCGCCGTATTCCGGGGTGATCATGGCGCGTATGGCTGATGAGGGGGCGATTGCCGCCTCTGGACAACCCGTGTTCGAACTTGTGGAGAATAGTCGTCTCGAGGCGAGGATCGGTTTGCCAGCTAAGGTTGCTGACACCTTGATTGAGGGCAACACGTATACGCTCATTTCAGACCAAGGAGATGCTGTTGCAAAACTCCGCGCTGTGACAGGTGTGATCGAGACGGGGCAACGCACAGTCACAACCGTTTTTGATATCGACGATCCGGCATCCGTCGCGGCCGGTGCTGTTGTTCGTCTAAATCTGATGCGCGATGTCGAAGAGAGCGGGCTTTGGTTGCCGGTTTCCGCTCTTGCCGAAGGAGAGCGCGGTCTCTGGTCTGTCTATATTGCTAGAGGGGCCAATGACGACGTCCGCGCTGTGAGAAGTGTTGTCGAAATTATTCACTCCGAAGGGGATCGAGCTTACGTGCGCGGTGGCCTTAGGAATGGTGATTTGGTTATGCTTGATGGCTTGCAGCGCATCACACCTGGTCAGCCTGTTAAGCCCGTGCGCCTTTCTTCTGCTGGCGGTGCTCAGCAGGCCGCATCCCTGGAGTTGCAGCCGTGACAACGCTTTTTTATCGCCTTCCGCGTCTAACGCTTTTGATCATATTTATTGCGATTATTAGCGGGATCGGAGCCATCTTGACGTTAGGACGTCAGGAAGACCCAACCCTCGTCGAGCGTTTTGGATACGTCTTGACGACCTTGCCGGGTGCTGATGCGGAGCGAATGGAAGCGACCGTTACCGAGCCGATCGAGCGTGCTTTGCTGGAGCTTCCGGAAATTAGTGAGCTGAAGTCAACGTCACGCGCCAACGTCTCGCAAATCAGCATTGATATTCGCGAGGATCTCACGGAAGCCGAAGTTGACGACGCATGGACGCTTATCCGTCAACAAGTTGAGCTTGCTCGTCCAGAATTACCAACAGGCGTCAGCTCACCTTTAGTGGAGCGGGTCTATGTCGGGGCTTCAACCATGCTGGTCTCACTCTCGTGGCAGGGCGATGGGGAGGCGCCACTGGCTGTGATGTCGCGGTTGGCTGAAGGGCTTGAAGATAGATTGCGAAATCTGTCTGCCACTGAAGAAACCGAGTTGTTTGGCAAACCTCGTGAAGAAGTCCGCGTGATTGCTGACCCAGAAGCTTTGGCAGCGGCGGGTCTGTCGCTCGGCGAAGCAGCCGCGCTGATAAATGCTGCTGATGCAAAAGTTCCAGCCGGGCAATTTAGAGGACAGGGCGGTGATATCGGCTTCGAGGTTGGTGGTGAGTTTGATGGGATCGCGCGTATCCGATCCGTGCCCTTGATTCAAAGGCCCGATGGCAGCGCGCTGCGTGTCGGTGATATTGCTCAAGTAGAGAAAGGGATTGAGAATCCGCCGACGGGCCTGGCTTTCTCGAATGGGAATCGCGCAGTTTTTGTCGCGGCCTATATCCAATCTAATCAGCGCGTAGACCAATGGGCGCTTC
>JBCBCO010000053.1:0-12997 GCA_038630445.1 Pseudomonadota bacterium
ACGGCCCGGCTCGCCGATAATGTCTATCTCGCCGAAGTCGTTCGCACGCAAAGCTTGGCGGATCGCTTCAAAATAAGTTGCCATCGGATTTGGCGACAGGCCCGGATAGGGCACCGGAAACCCACCGCCGCAGTCGAGGATATCAATCCGAATGCCCGCCTCATCAACCAGTCGCCGGACATAAGCGATCGCGCGTGCATAAGCTTCAACGTCCATGCACTGACTACCCACATGGAAACACACACCCAATTGAGATGCGAAAGACCCGGCGGCACGCAGCACATCTACAGCTGTTTCGAAATCCGCTCCGAATTTCCCAACCAGTGGCATCGCAGAGCCATCACTGGGCACGCTTAATCGAACATGGAGGTTTAAATCGGTTGCACCGCCTGTCTCCTCAATGATCTTGTCGAGTTCAGCCAGACAATCCAGCGACATATGACGCACACCGTTTTCATAGGCGTGCCTGATCGTTTTGCGCGATTTGACCGGGTGCATCAGGTAGAGGTCTGCGCCCGGTGCAATCTGACGAACAAGATCGATTTCTCGAATGGAGGCAACGTCAAATTTGCGGATACCAGCACTCCACAATATGCGCAGAACGGCTGGATGTGGATTGGCTTTTACGGCGTAGAGGACCTGTCCCGGGAAGCCCGACAGGAAGGTTTGCGCCGCTCGAGCGATCACTTGAGGGTAGAGCACGTGAATCGCATCGTCGCCGTTATAGGCCGCGATGGCATCTTCAACGGTTTTGAAAGCCGGCAGACCGTATGGGCGATCATAATCAGGGAGTGTTGTCGGTTGCGCAAGCGATGCGCGGGAGATTTGGTTGAACATGGCGACGATTTCGGCGGATCATGCTGATTTCAAAGCAGCAAACTAGGGGTCAGACATCGCCTTGCGCGGTGTCCGGTTCAGTCAGATTTGGCGGGCATCCGGCCCGCTACAGCCTGGAAAGTTCAGCCACGGCCGCCATGTAATCGGCGTCCTTGGCAAAGGTCCCGTATAAGAGTGTCGATGTATCAAACGCGACATCGATTTTCTTGATCAACAGACCGTCAGCGGCCATCGCCTCATAGGCAGTTAGATGGGTCATCCCAGTATCCTCGCAGTGCAAGACCGGGTGCGCCCGGCGTTGGAGTGTGAAGACAGATGGGCTCCCCCGTACTGACGGCTGTTAGCCCGTCGTGGTTCGCTTGCTTGTCACAGGCGCAAATAGGGCTGCGCTGGAACAGGGTCAAGCAATAATTGCGAGAAGTGTTTCGCCATCTGCGACATGAAGCAGAATAAATCAGGAAACGGACAAAAAGGGGGTTTTATTTTAACCCGAGCAGGTGCATCTTATAAACAATCCTACGGGATCCAAAGATTTCCCCGATGGTGGCGTGAACAGGCTCTAAATCCCTGCACCTCATCAGACCGGAAAAAGAAGAAGACCGCGATGACACAACCGTCTGATACCCTGATGACCCGGCTCCGGCCAGCGGCGCAGCGCGACGGCCTGTCTCGCACTCCACCAATTTTCTCTGGCGAGCATGGCCTATTCCCGGTGATGGACCGGGCGCTGGCGCCGCCGGTTCACAAGGTTTTAATTCATGAAAAAGCAAATGCTGATCGACGCGGTCCACCCGGAGGAGACCCGTGTCGCACTGGTCAACGACGGCCGCATTGAAGACTTCGATTTCGAAACCGCAGGAAGCGAGCAGCTCCGCGGAAACATCTATCTGGCAAAAGTTACGCGTGTAGAGCCCTCGCTTCAGGCGTGCTTTATCGAGTATGGCGGCAATCGCCACGGCTTCCTGGCCTTCAGCGAAATCCACCCTGACTATTATCAGCTTCCGCAAGAGGATCGCGAAGCTTTGCTTGAAGAAGCCGCGCGCGAGGCCGAAGAGAACGCAGATGATGATCCAGATGATGATACAGACCTCGATGAAGACGAAGACAGTGAATTAGAAGATTCAGAAGACGAGACTTCTGACAACATCGATGAAGACGGAGAGGACGAAGACGAAAGCGACAGCAAAAGCGAGCTGGACGTCATTGACGCAGGGGATGAGGCCGACGAAGCGTCTGATGAAGATCGCTCTGGCGAAGACGAATCCGATGACGAAAACGACGATGAGGACGAGCCGAAAGCTAAGCGAACGCGCGCGGAGCGCCGCCCACGTGCAAAACGCAAGACCCGCAGCGCGTCTCTGACGAAGCGCTATAAAATTCAGGAAGTTATCCGGCGTCGCCAGATCCTGCTTGTTCAGGTCGTCAAGGAAGAGCGCGGTAATAAAGGTGCGGCGCTAACAACCTATCTCTCGCTGGCCGGTCGCTACTCAGTCCTGATGCCGAATACGCCGCGCGGTGGCGGTATCTCGCGCAAAATTCAGAACGGCACTGATCGCAAGCGACTGAAATCCATTATGGATGGACTTGAGGTCCCGAAAGGCATGGGCCTCATTGTGAGGACGGCTGGTGCCAAGCGAACCAAATCAGAAATCCGTCGTGACTATGATTATCTCCAGAATCTGTGGTCTAAGATCCGGTCAACCACGATGGATTCAGTTGCCCCTGCCCGCATTCATGAAGAAGGCGGACTGGTTCACCGCGCCATGCGGGACATGTTTGATCGCGAGATTGAAGAAGTCATCGTTCAAGGTGACACGGCTTATCGCGAGGCGAAAGACCTCGCGAAAACGCTGATGCCGACCCAAGCGCGCAAGGTGAAACGCTGGACATCGCCTGCCCCACTCTTTGTCGCAGAAGGTGTTGAAGAGCAGCTCGATTCTGTTTTCTCCCCCGTCGTGCAGATGAAATCCGGTGGCTATCTCGTCATCAATCAGACGGAAGCGCTGGTCGCGATTGACGTGAACTCAGGTCGCTCGACCAAAGAACGCTCGATTGAACATACGGCGACACGCACAAATCTTGAGGCGGCTGAGGAAGCCTGCCGTCAGATGCGACTGCGCGATCTGGCAGGGCTGGTCGTGATCGATTTCATCGACATGGATGAGAACAAGAATAACCGCGCCGTCGAGAAGAAGATGAAGGAGTGTCTGAAACTCGATCGGGCGAGAGTTCAGAACAATCGCATCTCACAATTCGGATTGATGGAGATTTCCCGCCAGCGCCGTCGCGCCGGGGTTTTGCAGGCCACGTCTGAGAAGTGCGTAACCTGTGATGGAACCGGCCGCAGTCGCTCAATCTCATCAGCCGCACTACAGCTTTTGCGGGCGATTGAAGCGAGAGTTGCAGGCGGCACCTTGCGGGGCTTGAGCGTCACCGCGCCCACAGACGTGGCGCTCTATTTGTTGAATTCCAAGCGCGACGAACTATCCGCAATCGAAGAAGAGGCAGGCTTCTCTATCGCGATCAAGTCTGACGCAGATATGATTCCCGGCAGCTTTAACCTCGATGCGGATAAGGATCCGAGATCACGCCGTCGTCGCAAGAAACCAGACCGTGAGCAATTCCTCCAAGGCGACGAGGATGATCATCTTCTCCCAACCGATGACGAGGATGAGGACGACGAGATTATCGCTGAAGACAGCGACGGTACACCTGCGTCGAGCGACGACGGCTCGGACGATTCTGAAGACGGCGGGCGTCGCAAACGCCGCCGTAGAGGCCGTAGAGGCGGGCGCAGACGTCGGCGCGACTCTGATCAGATTGATGTTGGCGCTCCACCAGCTGATGGTGGCGCATTGTTGGATGGCCTGTCGCTGAGTCTCGATACGATGCTGGGCGATGAACCTCCTGCCCTGCCTGAAGCGGCTGAAGGCGGTTTGAAAGCCAGTGCGGTATCCTTGCCGATGGCGCGAAAGTCAGGCGATAAGACTGAAACGAATGCAAGCGATGAAACAAAATCAGAGGAATCTCAGTCTTCTGAAGAGGACACTAAACCAAAACGTCGCCGACGCAGACGTCGCCGTGGACGAGGTGATCAGACCTCTGAAGCTGGGTCTGAAGCAAGTGAGGCTGAAGCTGCAGAGTCGGATGCGGATGATAAACCCGTCGAACCTGAAACGCCGATCGACGAGAGTTCGGAAGTCCTCAGCGTTGTAGACGAAGCGCCATCCGAAGATCAGGCTCCTGAGGCCGTATCCGATACTCCGGATAGCTCTGCTGAATCAGAGGACCCAGCGCCTGTTGAACCTTTATCTGAAGCGCCGATCACGACAGAGCCTGTTCTCGAAACGGAGCCGCCTAAGAAAAAGAAACGAGGCTGGTGGTCGCGAGGCTAAGCGACGACGTCGTGCCCGTATAGCCAATCCTGGCGGGCCATAATTGCTCCGGGAGCAAAGCGGCCCGCCATCCACATTGGTCCATAAGTCGCTAGCCGCATTGCGCCGTTGCGATGATGGAAAAGTTTGGCATTGCCGCGTGAAACCGATTGTACACGGCTGGCGCGGGGCTTTCGCTCGGCTTCGTAGTTTTTGAGCGCGTCTTCAGTCGGGTTTTGGCCCATCACATTTCTGGCGAGGACAAAGGCATCTTCGATGGCCTGGCCTGCGCCCTGGGCCATGAAGGGTAGCATTGGATGCGCCGCATCGCCTATGATCGCGACACGACCATCCGTCCATTTTGATAGAGGTGCACGGTCGAATAGACCCCATCTGAACAAGCGAGGTGCCGCCTCAATCAAAGACTGAACCACAGGGTGCCAATCTGCAAAATCGGCAAGCGCTTCGGCTTTGTCACCCTCCTCGCTCCAACTCTCACTCTGCCAGTCAGAGCGCTCAACGACGCCGACAAAATTGGCGAGCTGCCCACCGCGTAATCGGTAGGTGACCGCATGTTTCCCGCGTCCGAGCCAGATTGTGGCATTTGGATCGGGCGCGTGACTCCCTAGGAGATCGGTCGGGATAGTGCAGCGCCAAGCTGTATTTCCGGTACATCGCGGTTCCTCCGGGCCAAGCATTTGAGTGCGGATGGTGGAGTGGATGCCATCGGCCCCGATCAGCAGATCGCTAACCAGCGTTTTCCCGGACACCAGCCTAAGCGTAACGGTGTCCCCATCCTGCTGATAGCTTGCAGCGCTATCACCGGTCATCCAACTAACGCGTGGTTCAGTTCCCAGGGCTGTGAGAAGACACTCAATCAGATCCGCGCGATGGATATGCAGATAAGGCGCACCCCATCGCTGTTGGGCTGCGTTTCGATGCGCAAGTGGGAACTTGAAGATCTGCTGCCCGCTTTCGCCCATTCGCATTTCGGCAAATTCCGGCGCGAACCCGCTTGAGGCGAGTTGTTCCTCCAAACCAAGCCAGCGCATGACTTTCATCGCATTCGGACTGAGCTGCAGGCCTGCGCCAACTTCACCGAACGTTTCAGCTTGCTCAACAACAGTCACCTCGGCGCCGCGCCAGGCAAAACAGAGCGCTGTCGTCAGCCCCGCAATTCCACCGCCTGCGATGAGGATTTTCATACGATCACCAGATACAAAAACACCGACAGAGCGGTACGCGCCTGTCGGTGTCTGTCAATTCGTGATTGAGCAGAGGCGACTAGATGTCGTCTTTTGGCTCAAGGATCTGGCGACCACGGTACACACCTGTTTTCAGGTCAATGTGGTGCGGACGGCGCAGCTCGCCTGAGTCTTGGTCTTCGATAAATGTATTGCCTTTCAGGCGGTCATGGGCGCGGCGCATGCCTCGCTTAGACGGGGTCGTTTTTCGCTTAGGGACAGCCATGTTTGTGTTCCGATAGGTTGGTCAGGGCCGCTGCCCCGTTAAGATCAAACCGCGCTCATACCGGAGGGCGATGCGGAGGGCAAGAGGCAGAGTGAAGTGGGGTGGGTTTGGTTCTAAATCAGCCCCACTAAACCAGTCTGCTCTGGGTTAATGCTGCGCCGATGAAGCTGGCAAAGAGCGGGTGGGGTTCGAAGGGCCTTGATTTCAGCTCCGGATGATACTGCACGGCTATGAACCAGGGATGCTCGGCGAGTTCGATGATTTCAGGCAGGACCCCGTCCGGGGACATGCCTGAGAAGACGACGCCTTGGTCTTCGAGCCGCGAGACATAGTCTGTGTTCACCTCGTAGCGATGGCGGTGGCGCTCTGAAATGTCGAGCGTGCCGTAAATGTCTGCCACTTTCGAGCCTTCCTTGAGGCGGGCGGGATAAGCGCCGAGACGCATCGTGCCGCCCATGTCGGTGTCCTCGTCGCGGGTGACCTTTTCATTGCCCTTGGTCCATTCCGACATCAGCCCGACAATCGGCTCACTGGTGGGGCCGAATTCAGTTGTGGCGGCGTCTTTTATCCCAGCGAGGTTTTGGGCGGCCTCAACGACGGAGAGTTGCATGCCGTAGCAGATGCCGAAGCATGGGACCTTGCGTTCGCGGGCGAAGCGGGCGGCGCGCATTTTACCGCGGGCGCCGCGCTCACCGAAGCCACCGGGCAGGATGATACCGTCAATGCCTTCAAGCACTTCAATCGGGGCAGCGTCTTCGTCAAAGGCTTCGGAATTGATCAGCTCTATGTTGACTTTGACATTGTTGGCGAGGCCACCATGGGTCAGCGCTTCAACGACGGACTTGTAGGCGTCGGGCACATCCACATACTTGCCGACGAGGCCGATATTGACTTCGCCGTCCGGGTTGTGGACGCGCCGTGAGGTTTCATCCCAGCGCGAGAGGTTTGGCTCCGGCGCGTCTGTAATGCCGAAATGGTGCAGGAGTTCGCTGTCCAGGCCTTCATCGTGGTATGCAGCGGGAACGTCGTAGATGTGGCCGACATCGCGAGCCTCGATGACACTGCTCGGGCGGACATTACAGAAGCTGGCAATTTTGCCTTTTTCGGTTTCCGGGATCGGACGGTCGCAGCGACACAGCAGGATTTGCGGTTGAATACCGATAGAGCGGAGTTCCTTAACCGAGTGCTGCGTCGGTTTGGTTTTCATCTCGCCTGCGGCCGGGATGTAAGGCAGCAGGGTTAGATGAACGAAGCAAGCGCGGCTTGGGCCCAATTCCTGCCCAAGCTGGCGAATGGCTTCGAAGAAAGGCAGGCCTTCAATATCACCGACCGTGCCACCGATTTCGCAGAGGACGAAATCAACGCCCTCGCCCGCATCTGACAGGACGAAGTCTTTTATCTCATTGGTGACGTGGGGGATGACCTGAATCGTTGCGCCGAGATAATCACCGCGACGCTCTTTTTCGATAATGGTCGAGTAGATGCGCCCGGTCGTAATGTTGTCAGACTGGCGTGCAGAGACCCCGGTGAAGCGCTCATAATGGCCGAGATCGAGATCGGTCTCTGCGCCATCGTCGGTGACGAAGACTTCGCCATGCTGGCGGGGGCTCATCGTGCCGGGATCGACATTAAGATAAGGATCGAGTTTTCTGAGACGGACTTTGTAGCCGCGGGCTTGCAGGAGCGCGCCCAGTGCAGCGGACGCAATCCCTTTGCCCAATGAGGACACCACGCCGCCAGTGATAAAAATATAGCGAGTCATGGGAGTGTTGTGTCGTCCGATTCGCGTGAGTGCAGTAGCGGCGTTGTCGATTTTACTGTGGAGGACTGTCTTCGGTGTCTTCTTCTGTGAGAGGATCGGAGGTCAGAGGGTCACTGGCAAGTGGATCGCTCAGGGACCCGTCAGTGAGTGGATCACTCGGTACTGGTTCATCGGGCACAGGATCAGACGTGAGAGGGTCGCTAGGTTCTAACAGGTCACCCATCGCAGTTGGATCCAGGCCAGTTGCGGACTCTTGGGTGGCTGTGCCTTCGCCGGCGCTTGCAGGCGCTGTTGCCGTTGGATTGTTACGCGTTGCCATTGTGGTCAGTGTCAGGCTGGTGATGAAAAAGATCGCGCCGAAGATAACGGTCGTTCTTATGAGCGCGCCTTTAACGCCTTGTCCACTCATGAGGCCACCGCCGCCTCCGCCGCCACCACCGCCAATGCCGAGCGCGCCGCCTTCTGAGCGCTGCATCAGAACGACTGTGGTTAAGATAACCGCCGCCAGAATGTGGATGACGAGGATGACATTGGTCATGCGGGCAAGTCCCTGAAAATCAATCTGTGCGGATTAGGCCGTCTTTGCCCGTCCGCCAACCCCTGTGGGTCAGTGTTTTGTTATACAGAGGCGTAGATGGCCATGAAGTCATCTGCCTTCAAGCTCGCACCGCCGATCAGACCACCATTGACATGCGGTACAGCGAGGATGTCTGCGGCATTGCCCGGTTTCATCGAGCCGCCATAGAGAATGGGCGTGTTGATGCCTGTGTCGCCGAAACGGGTTGTCAGAAGACTGCGGATATGAGCGTGGACTTCGCCTATCTGATCCGGGGTGGCGACTTCGCCGGTGCCGATGGCCCAAATAGGTTCGTAGGCGGCGACAAAGGCTTTGTCCGTCAAGCTATCAGGAAGCGACGCCGCGAGTTGGCCGGAGATGAAGTCGAGCGTTGATCCGGCTTTACGAGTTTCGAGCGTTTCGCCGCAGCAGATGATCGGGGTGAGACCTGCGCGCAGAGCTGCCTCAGCTTGTGCTGCTATATCCGCATCGGTCTCATTATGATCCTGGCGGCGTTCTGAATGGCCGACAATAACGTAAGATGCGCCAACGTCGGCGAGCATTTCTGCAGAGATATCGCCAGTATGCGCACCTTTTTCAGACGCGTGGCAGGATTGTCCACCGATATGAAGTCGATCACCCGCACGCGCTGCCATGGGTGCGATGAGCGTCGCGGGCGGGCAGAGGAGACAATCGGCTTTATCTTCCATCCCGCTGAGCGCCTGATTGATGGCGTCAATCTCCGACAGGCTCTGTTTGAGCCCATTCATTTTCCAATTTCCTGCGATGAGTGGTCTAACCATGTGACGCCCCGTCTTGAACAAGTTTGCGCGCTCGCCTAGCAAGCATTTGAAAGAGAAACAACTCACCTGCGGGAGCCGGGACCGAATATGCTGACTCTATTGCGTAATATGCTTCGCTCGAAACTGGGCCTTTTGGTCTTTGCGTTGATCATTGTGGCAATGGCGGGCTGGGGTATGACCGACGTGTTTAGTGGCAATCTGGGTAATAATCTTGCGGTGGCTGGCAAGCGAACCCTGACAGATGGGCAGTTTAATTCGGTGGTCGAGCGCGAATTGCGCACGATGGAAGATGATAATGGCCGCTCACTGACCAAAGAACAGGCATTGAATCAGGGGCTGATTGATCAGATCTACAATCGGGAACGGTTCCGCATCGCTTTACGCGCTTATGGCGATAAGCTTGGCATTACGGCGACGCCGGATGTTGTACAAAAGAGCATTGAAGAGAACCCTGCGTTTTCTGATACGACGGGATTATTTGATTCGCAGCTCTATCTCGCGCTGCTGCGGGATAATGGATATTCTGAGCGTAGCTTTGAGGACACGATTGAACGCGACTTCACGATTAATCGCCTGCAAGGGATGCCGTCCGCGGGTCTGAAAGTGCCGAATGCCCTCGCGCGGATCGAGGCGTCTTATAATGGTGAACTTCGCTCAGCGAGTTGGTTCACGCTTCGCGAAGATATGCTGCCTGAAATAGGCGAACCGACCGACGAAGAGTTACGCACGCTTTACGAGGAGCGCGGTGACAGCTTGCGGGAACCGGAACGCCGTCAGATTACTTTAATCCGCATGTCCGTCGATGACTTCACGGGCAGCGCGGCGACCGGTTTTGAAGAAGATGACCTGATCGGGTTCTATGAGGCCTATCGTGTTGAGCGCTACACCGGGCCGGATACGCGCGTGATCGCAGAGTTTCAGTTTCCAAGCGAGGATGAAGCCCGTGCGGCTCTAGGTCAGATCGCAGGTGGATCGAGCGCAGACCAATTGTCGGGATTACTGTCGTCAAATATTAGAGCGACACAAAAAACGGGGATTACTGATGCCGCCTTTGCAGAACGCGTGTTTAGCCGCGCGGCCGGGGCCCAATCGATCCACGGGCCCGTTCTGATCAATGGGGCATGGGTCATCGTGCAAATTCAGGAAATCATCGAAGGCGATGCGATCCCCTATGAAGAGGTCCGCGATAGCATTGTGGATGAGTTAGCGCGTGATCAGGGGATCAATTCCTTCTATCAGGCATTGCCTCGATTTGATGACCTGATCGGCGCGGGTTCAACGCTGGAGGAGATCGGACTTGATCTCGGTGTTCCGGTTTTCACCTTTGCCCCTGTTGATAATCGCGGTGTGTCGGAAGGTGGGGCGTTCTTTAGTCCACTGGCGGAAAACCCGGAGCTGCTGCGGCAAGCCTTCACGCGGCCAGTTGGGCGTACGACAGAACGCTTTGGCGATCAGGAAGTGACGTGGATGGCGCGCGTCGACAGCATTATCCCGGAGCGCATGCCAGAGTTCGAAGAGGTTAGCGATCGTCTCGCCGTCGCTTGGCGCCTGCAAAAACAGACCGACCAGCTCCAGACCACCGCAGGCGAGGTCAAGACCCGAATTGAGAATGGGGAAACTTCGTTGTCCGAGGAAGCGACACGCTTTGGGACAGTTCTGGAAAGCAACGAACGTCCGCTCTCACGGACAAACCCGCAGGCGAATTTGCCGAGACAGCTGATCAATGGTCTTTTTGAGGCACGCAGCGAAGGCGAGGTTCTCGTTGGCCCTGGCCTCCCCGGTCAGAATATTGTCCTGCAAGTCACTGTAATTGATCGCCCCGCGACCGAGACACTTGACATTCTGGCTGAGACGACGGCGGCCGGTCTATTGGATCCGCTGGCGAGCGATTTGTTCGAAGCTTTCTTTCTCGAAATTCAGACCGAGACGAAGCTTGAAACGAATGATGCCGCACTCGCGGGCTATAAGCGTGGCATTCAGGTCATAGAATAGGCGTCTGACATGACTGAGACATACGCGCCGGATCGTCTGATCGTCAGGCGCAGACCCGGTGACATTGAAACCCCGGTCAGCGCTATGATGAAGCTTGGCTCTGATACACCTGGGACGTTTCTATTTGAGTCGATTCATGGCGGCGAGCGGCTGGGGCGGTATTCCTTTATCGGGCTAGCGCCACGTCGATGGATGCGAGTTTTGGACGGGGTCGGCCAAGTCAGCGAGAATATCGCTTTTGTCGAGGCAACGACATTGGATATGGCTCCGCGCGACGCTTTACGAGCGTTTGCCAAAGCTGCACGTGCAGATGTGCCGGAGGGAGAGACAGACCTGCCTCCGATGGCGAGCGGAGCGTTCGGCTATATCGGCTATGATTTCATCCAGCATATCGAGCCAGTCGAGATCACAAAGCCGGACACGCTGGATGTGCCGGAAGCGCTGTTGGTTGTGCCCGGCGTCGTGCTGATCTTCGACCATCTGTATCAGGAATTACTGCTGATCGGGCGCTATAGCGATGGGGAAGAAGCGCATGTGAACGCCCTGCTCGATAATGTTGAGACGGCGCTGGAGGCCCCCCTGCCCTTAAGCCCGCGCGATGGGGAAACAGAGGATCTTGAGTTCGAATCGAACACCCGCAAGAATCAGTATTTCGACATGGTTGAAAGCGCTCGAACCTATATCAAAGCGGGCGATATTTTCCAGGTCGTGCCGAGCCAGCGCTTTAGCGCGCCTTATGAGCGCAAATCGATCAGCTTCTATCGCGCGCTGCGGAGACTGAACCCGTCCGCCTTCATGTTCCATATGAACCTGGGTGATGTTCGTCTAGTCGGATCGAGCCCGGAGATTTTGGTTCGGGTTCGCGATGGACGCGTTGCGATCCGCCCGATTGCGGGCACACGGCCACGCTCAGGTGATCCTTTTGTGGATGCCGAGCGCAAAGCCGACTTGTTGGCGGACCAGAAAGAGATGGCGGAGCACCTGATGCTGCTCGATCTTGGCCGAAATGATGTGGGGCGCGTCGCCGCTTATGGCAGTGTTGAAGTAACCGAGAGCTTTATCGTCGAGCGGTACTCTCACGTGATGCATATTGTCAGCCATGTTGAGGGCGATCTGCGCGAAGGGTTGGATGCCGTGGATGCCTTACTGGCGGGACTACCCGCCGGAACAGTATCCGGCGCGCCGAAAATTCGAGCGATGCAGATCATCGATGAGCTGGAGCAGAATGCCCGCGGGATTTATGGCGGCGCGATTGGCTATTTCGGATGGAATGGCGACATGGACACCTGCATCGCCCTGCGCACGGCAGTCTTGAAAGATGGTGAGCTTCATATTCAAGCCGGGGGCGGTGTGGTGCTGGACTCCAACCCGCAATACGAATTTGATGAGACCGTGCATAAGGCAAATGCGCTTAAGAAAGCGGCGGCGCTGGCGGCCGCCTATGAGTTTGACCAATGAGCAAATCTATCCTCGTCATCGACAATTATGACAGTTTTACCTGGAACCTCGTCCACTATCTGGAAGAGATCGGTGCGGGCACGGAGGTTGTGCGCAATGATGAAGTGGGCGTGGCCGAAGCGCTTGAGCGCGGCGCGGATGGGATCGTCCTCTCTCCGGGGCCATGTACGCCGAATGAAGCTGGGATTTGCGTTGAGGTTGTAAAGCAGGCACCTGCGGACTTGCCGATCCTCGGTGTCTGTCTCGGACATCAAAGCATTGGCGCGGCTGAGGGCGGCGCGGTGATCACCTCAAAAGAAATCCGGCACGGCAAGATCAGCGCAATCCGGCATGAGGGCGGGCCGCTTTTTAAAGGCTTACCTGAGACATTTGATGTTGTACGCTATCACTCGTTATCGGTGCGGGCTGAAGATTTGCCGGACACTCTGCTGGCCGATGCGTTTACGGCGGACGGCGAGATCATGGCCGTACGGCATGTTTCAAGGCCGGTGTATGGCGTGCAGTTTCACCCGGAGAGTATTTTGACGCAGCACGGGCACGCGATGCTACGCAATTGGTTGGCCGTTAGCTAATATATCACATTTTAATTGAGCTATTATAATCTGAGCCATTAAGGCAAAGGTTGAGTATCTCGATGAAAGATTTCCTCACGCATCCCAAGACGCTTTGGATCCTATTTGTCCTGTTCCTTTTGGAAACCGCAGGCTTTGGGCTCATTATGCATTTTTATGATTTCGCTATCATC
>JBCBCO010000054.1:0-12984 GCA_038630445.1 Pseudomonadota bacterium
GGGATCTACAAGACATATTTGGAAGCCGCCTTGAGAAACGTTTCGATAAGGGCGAAAGCTTGCGGACGGATGCCCGTGAAGAGAGTGCGGCAACTCTGGGTATTCTTGAAAGCGGCGAGTATTACGGAAGTGATCTTTCGACTGCATTAGCGGATGCTCTTCAGGGTTTGAGCGACTTCTCTGCCGTTTCGGTTGAATGCAGAATCTGGTTGGTGATCAGAATTTTCGACCACACGGATTTCATCTCACTGATCCTCGATAACGATACAATCAATCTGATGAATAGAATTGGCGGGCAAATATCGATTGAGAATCACGCGCTAAGCTAGTCTAGCTTTCCAGCATAATCACACTTCCATTGCGCCCGTAATCATCCTCTCCGCGATGATTACGGCGTCGGTTTGAGAAGTAGGTCTCTTCCATCGTGCAGGTGTCGTGGCCGAGATTGTCGACCGCGCCGACCCCTTCACGCAGAAGCCTCGTCTGAACGTATCCAGTCAGGTCGAACTGCAGGCGGTCACCTAGACCCGCTTTGAAAAAGCGGTCCGTCCACTCTTTCTCTCCGACCCAGGTGTCTCGAAATTCCGGTCCCACTTCATAACTGTCCTGTTGGATCGCGGGTCCAATCGCAGCGGTGATCTCACTTCGATCCGCGCCGAGTGTTTCCATTGCGTTGAGAGTCGCCTCGACCACGCCAGAAAGCGCGCCTTTCCATCCCGCATGTGCGGCTCCGATAACACCGGCTTTCGCATCTGCAAACAGGATAGGAACGCAGTCTGCCGTAAGAATACAGAGCGCGATTCCCGGTACTGTCGTGATCATCGCATCGCCTTCCGGCCGAACCTCCCAGGGCTCATCGACAGTGATCACGTTGGCGCTATGGATCTGATAGCAAGATAGAAGATGATCTGCGCCAATAGCCTCGCGCACACGCTCCCGATTTTGGTGCACGCAGGTCGCGTCATCGCCGCTGCCTTCACCGACATTCAGGCTGTCATAAAGCTCGCTCGAGACACCGCCCTCACGTCCGAAAAAGCCATGCTTTATGCCGCTCATGGTTGAGAGCTTATGACCCTGGCTGAACGGCGGTTTGGACATGCCTGTCTCCCTCATTGTGTCGACGGTAAAGAGCATTCCGGGGCTTGCCAATCGGTACACAAGAAAAAGCCCGGCGCGAAGGCCGGGCCAAAGGGTGCATGGAGAGATGAGTGTCCAACTCGCTCAATACTATGCAATCGTGATGCCAGTTTCTCCTGATAGGCGAGTCCCGATCAGAGACACGCGTAAAGCGCGTCAACCAAACGCCGCGCGCGCGGATCGCCCTGTAAATAGTTGGATTGCCGGTTCATCACATAGGCCGCGGAAAGGCCCAGGTCCGGGTCACCCAGTGCCAGCGATCCACCCCAGCCGGAATGGCACAGCGTGTCCTGATTTGGGCCATAGATGTTCAAATTGTTACGCATCACACCGGCAGCAAATTCCGTCGCATACGGCAGGACGAGGTCCTGGCCTTTGACCCGGCTCTCAATCAGAGCGTCAAAATTTGAAGGCGCAACGATCTGCTCGCCGTTTAGTCGCCCCCCATTGGCGTAGATGCCATAGAGTTCAGCCACAGCTTTCGATGTGCCAATCCCATTCGCGGACGGGATTTCAATTTCGCGCCAGATTGCCCCGCCTCGATCAGGGGCTGCCCACTTGGTCAGGAAGGCGGCTTTCGTCGCCTCATTAATCTCCCCTAGATCAGGCACGGCCCGCGGCCTCATGATTTCAGCAACGCGGGCATGATGCTCTTCTGGCGTGCCAATCTGGAAGTCGATCTCCACTGGGCCTGTAATCTCCTCACGCAAAATCGTTCCAAGCGAACGCCCATCAATCCGACGAACCACTTCACCGATCAGATAGCCCCATGTCAGCGGATGGTAACCGTGCTCGCTTGCTGGTTTCCAAATTGGCTCAAGCTCAGCAATCGCCGCCGCACAGGCCGCTGGATCAAGCCAAAGCGCAGGATCAACAGGCTCAACAAAACCGGTCAGTCCGGCCTGATGGCTGACCATCTCACTGAGCGTAATGGCTTCTTTCCCATTCGCCCCGAACTCAGGCCAGATATCAGCAACGCGTGTTTCATATCCCGCAGGCAGCCGGTCGATAATCTTGGCCAGTACGAGTGCAGCAATCGGCTTTGTTGTGGAATAGACCGGGACAATCGTGCGCTCATCCCAGACACGGGTTTTCTTGCGGTCAACCCAGCCACCCTGCAGATCAATAATCAGCTCCCCGTTCAAAATGGCGCTAAACCCTGCGCCCAATTCCTTATCCTCGGCAAAGTTTGCCGCGAATTCATCGCGGACAGAGTCAAAGCCCTTACTGACATGGCCGGAGATCGGGAATTCAGTCATTGAAAAAAGCCTTTGATCTGGTTGATTTCACACGCATTAGCGGGCACTCGTGGCGCGTTTGATTTTGTCCGTCAAGGAGCCTGAAGAATGAGTGACACACCCTCCCGCCCACGCCGATCCTGCCTCTATATGCCTGGTGCCAATGCCCGCGCTTTGGAAAAAGCCAAAACCCTCGCAGCAGACAGCCTGATCTTCGATCTCGAAGATGCGGTCGCGCCAGAGGCGAAGGTTGAGGCGCGCCAGACAGTGTGCGACGCGGTCAAGGCAGGCGGCTATGGCAACCGTGAGATTATTATCCGGATCAATGGCTTTGATACTGAATGGGGGTTGGACGATATGGTCGCTGCCGTCGCGGCCGGACCGGATGCGATCCTTGCGCCGAAAGTCATCGATGGCGGCGATATTGACCGGCTGAATGACGCGATGAGCCGGGTGGGTGCGCCGGACACAATGGGCCTCTGGGTGATGATCGAAATGCCCAAGGCGATCCTCAATATTCAAGATATTGCCGAAGCCGTCGGTCGCACGCGCCTGACCGCCTTCGTCATGGGCACGAATGACCTCGCGAAGGAGTTGCGGGGCGTGAATGATCCACCGGTCCGCACAGCCTTCCAGACCTCACTGGGCCTCAGTATCGCGGCTGCGCGCGCCTATGACCTGATCGCGATTGACGGTGTCTTCAATGGCATTGGCGACGAGGATGGACTTGAGGCGGAATGTCTGCAAGGCTGTCTGATGGGCTTTGATGGGAAAACGCTGATCCACCCATCACAACTTGCCGCTGCCAACAGGATTTTCGCGCCGGCTGAGGCTGATGTGGACCAGGCGCGCGCGATCATTGAGGCGTTCGCGGATCCTGAAAACGCCGGCAAAGGCGTCATTAAGGTCAATGGCAAAATGACCGAACTCCTTCACCTCGAAGAAGCACGTCGCACAGTCTCAGTTGCCGAAGCGATTGCCGCGATGCAGGCAGGTTAGCCAACCGCTTCAATCAGTCTCGTGATGGTGCGTGTGCTCTTTTCATCAAAGTCATTCATCATCGCAGAGCCTGAAAGCTCAAACATAAAAGACTGCACATAGGTGCGCCCATCCGGTGCACGCTCACAGGCGACGTCGATATTGAGCGTGTTCACTTTGGCGACCATGGCGGGCTTATAGGGCTTTGGTAGCGTGGCCTGGTAGGCCAGAACCGCGCCATCCTGTTTCGCAAGGGTGATTTCGGCCTCGACCTTTTTCATCACCTTGCGTTGCATATCATCAGCGTCTTCATCCGGAAGCGGTGTGAAAGCATAGATCGCGGTCGTATCCGTCTCGCTCAGCTTGGTGGCGTCACCCGGAACAATATCAGCAAACTCCTTGCACCAGATGTCTCCGTCAGCGTTTTCGTCCATGCGGGCAAGATCGTCTTCCAGATCGTCCGGCCAATCAGACTTGTCTGGCGAAATGACGTTTATCCTCGTCCCTTCATCCGCAGACGGATCAACGGTCGCTGAGAGGTCAACCTCGCCATAAGCCAGCCCCATCTCATAGGAATAGATCGGCCCGTCGGTTGACACAGCCTTGGCCTGATCAAGCAGAGGATCAGCCATCGCCGCCATTGATAAGCCGCCAAGTGCCGTGAGGGCGAGAATAGAAAACCGCATGAAATGTCCTTTCGATGACCCTACAAAACCTCCTAGTCATGAAATGTCAGGTGAAAACTCGGCAATCTGCAGCTGAATGCCCTAGATGAGACCGTATGGCGGACACAATGCTCCCTGCTTTCACTTTGCCGGACCGGTTTTCGGAATGGTTTAAAGCGCGCGGCTGGGCGCCAAGATCGCATCAGTTGGAGCTCACCCAAGCCGCGCTGGACGGGGAAAGCGCGCTCCTGATCGCGCCAACGGGGGGCGGCAAGACGCTCGCCGGATTTCTCGCGAGCCTCATTGAGTTGGAACAACGTGGAAAAAGCAATTCGGGCCGTCCAGCACTGCACACGCTTTACATATCGCCCCTGAAAGCGCTTGCCGTCGATGTTGCCCGCAACTTGATGACGCCTGTCGAGGAGATGGGGCTCGATATCCGCATTGAAACCCGCACAGGCGACACGCCGCAGAGCAAACGCCAACGCCAGCGGGCCAACCCTCCGGACATATTGCTAACAACGCCGGAACAGTTGGCCCTTTTTATCGCCTCTGACCACGCCGCCGAATTCTTCGCCGACTTGAAGTGCGTTATCATTGACGAAATCCACGCTATCGCGCCTGGAAAGCGCGGCGACCTCTTGAGCCTCGGACTCGCAACGCTTGCGCAATGGGCTCCGGCATGTCGGTTCTTGGGACTGTCTGCAACTGTGCATGACCCGAGTATCTTACAACGCTGGCTCGGTGTGCGCCAGGACCAGCCAGCGCTGATCAAGTCTTCCGGCGGCGTGTCCGCTGACGTCGAAATCATGGTGTCTGAAGAACGTATTCCGTGGTCAGGTCATTCCGGCCGCTTCGCCGCCGCTGAGGTCTACGAAAGAATTAAAAGCGCGAAAATGGCGCTTGTCTTCGTCAATACACGCGCGCAGGCAGAGCTCATGTTTCAGGAGCTCTGGAACGAGAATGAGGATGGTCTTGCCATCGCTCTGCACCACGGATCACTCGCCAAGGATCAAAGGCGACGGGTTGAGGCCGCGATGGCGTCCGGCGCGATTAAGGCTGTGGTGTGCACCTCAACGCTCGATCTCGGCATAGACTGGGGCGAAGTTGATCTCGTGATCCAGATGGGTGCGCCGAAAGGAGCCGCACGCCTGATTCAGCGCATCGGTCGCGCCAATCACCGCATGGATGAAGCCAGCCAAGCCGTTCTGGTGCCGACAAATCGCTTCGAAATCCTCGAATGCCGAGCCGCAGAGGCGGCTGTCGAGGCCGGTGAAATTGACGGGACAGGCCTGCGCAAAGGCAGCCTTGATGTGCTCGCACAACATGTCATGGGCCGCGCGTGTGGTGACGGGTTCCAGCTCGAAAGCCTCTACGATGAAGTGCGTCGAGCCGCACCCTATGAGTGGCTCGATTGGGAAACGTGGGAGCGCGTTGTCGATCTCGTCGCGACAGGTGGATATGCGCTGAAAACCTATGACCGGTTCAAACGCGTGGTGAAGCGGCGCGACGGGCGTTGGAGTGCACGGACCAAACGCGACACTCAGCAACACCGCATGAATGTCGGCGCGATCGTCGAAGCCCGCAATTTGAGCGTGCGTCTGACATCGCGTGTCGGCGGCTCCTCACCTTTCTCCTCCCCCGCGAGCGGGGGAGGTGGGCCGCGAAGCGGCTCGGAGGGGGCATCGTCACCGAGCAAATCGGGGCCCCCCCCCCCCCCGGGGCCCCCCCCCGCAAGCAGGGGGAGGCAAGAGCAGCGAGCCCGCGCCCCGCCCTGCGCGCAGGGCGTAAACTCGGTGAAATCGAGGAATGGTTCATCTCCACAATGACGCCCGGAGACACGTTTCTCTTTGCAGGCGAAATTCTTCGCTTTTTAGGCGTACAGGAGCTGGATTGTCTCGTGATGCGTGCGCCGGGCGACAAGAAACCGGCAATTCCGAGCTATAATGGTGGAAAATTTCCCCTGACTGAGTTCCTCGCCGGGCGCGTCCGTCAGATGATCCACGATCCAAGCCAGTGGGCCGCTTTGCCCGATACTGTTCGCGAGTGGTTTGAGGTCCAGAAAGAGCGTTCAACTATTCCGGCCGAAGATGAATTACTGGTTGAGACGTTCAAACGCGCCGAGCGCTATTACCTTGTTTGCTATCCATTTGAGGGCCGCCTCGCGCACCAGACCTTAGGCATGCTGCTGACACGTCGTTTAGAGCGCATGGGCGCAAAGCCGCTCGGTTTTGTCGGCTCCGAATATGCGCTCTCAATCTGGGCGATGGACCCGATGGGCGATCTCGACTTGAATGAGCTGTTCGCCACGGACCTCTTGGGCGATGATCTCGAAGAGTGGCTGGATGAAAGCATTCTGATGAAGCGCCATTTTGCGCATTGCGCGCTCATTTCAGGTCTGATCGCCCGCCGCATGCCTGGCAATGAGAAAACCGGTAAACAGGTGACCTTCTCGACCGACCTTATCTATGATGTGCTTCGTAGCCATGAGCCCGATCACATCCTGCTTCAGGCCGCGCGACAGGACGCAGCTACAGGGTTTCTCGATATAAGGCGACTGTCAGACATGCTGATGCGTGTGCGAGGTAAGATCGTACACATGGATCTGTCGAAAATCTCGCCCTTTGCCGTTCCGGTCATGCTGGAGGTCGGCAAGGAACCCGTTCATGGCGCGAGCGTTGAAGAAGCGATCCTGCGCGAAGCAGAGGCCGAACTGATCAAAGAAGCGATGGGCTCAATTAGTTGATGTCATCGACCTGAAACGTCAGGCATTCTTGATGCTCTGCCCGCCATCGACGGGAATAACCGCGCCATTCAAATAAGACGCGGCCGGAAGGCAGCACGACAGCGTGATATGCGCGACTTCTTCCGGAATACCATACCGGCGCAAGGGCACACGGCGCTTGGCAAAAATCACTTTATGCTCATCGGGGATAGAGGCATTAATCGCTGTTTCAATCGGTCCGGGGCAGATCGCATTGCAGGTGATGCCATCACGCCCAAGGTCCACCGCCATCGCCCGGGTCAGGCCAATTACACCATGCTTTGCCGCGACATAGGGCCCGTTTCCGGGCGTTGCACCGAGGCCTTCTGTCGAAGAGATATTCACAATCCGACCCC
This sequence comes from Pseudomonadota bacterium, assembly GCA_038630445.1. Lineage (GTDB taxonomy): Bacteria > Pseudomonadota > Alphaproteobacteria > Caulobacterales > Hyphomonadaceae > Henriciella. Next base: position 7,139 of record JBCBCO010000054.1, read on the forward strand.
CGGTCTCGGTCTTCATAAGGTGGGGCAGGGCGGCCCGAATAAGACGCTGATGCGCGCTTAACATCGCCGCGATACTATCGTTCCAGATATCCTCGTAAGCATCCTCTGATGGATGTGCCAGACGGGCAAACCCTGCATTATTGATTAGGATATCAAGCCCGCCAAACGCGTCAGCGCAAGCCGCGACAGAACTTTTTATGGCGTCCGTGTCCATCACATCCAGCGCTAGCGCCTGAACCTTGTCAAAGCCCGCTTCTCGGATTTCACCGGCTACCTGTTCAATCCCGTCGCCGTTCAAATCCGTGGCGAAAACATTCGCGCCTTCTCGTGCAAACAGATGTGCGGTAGCGCGCCCCATCCCGCTCGCCGCGCCGGTGATGAAAACGGTCTTTCCGGCGACACTGCGATCCAAAGCTTCGTAAGGTAGCATGATCTTCCCTCCAATGACGGGTGTAGCCTACCGCGTCCCCACAATGAAAAAAGCCCCGCCGCAGGGGCAGGGCTTCTTCAAAAACAATTTAGCGGTCGCTAGGAATTCTCTTTAATCCAGTCCTGAATACGTTGCTTGGACATTGCGCCGGTATGCGTGCTGGCGGCTTGCCCATTCTTGAATAGGATCAGCGTTGGTAGGCCGCGAATGCCATACTTGCCGGCAGAGTTTGGATGGTCATCAACATTGATCTTCGCGATCTTGACCGCCCCCGACATTTCGTCAGCCACAGCGTCCAGATGCGGCGCCATCTGTTTGCATGGCCCACACCATTCGGCCCAGAAATCCACAACAACGGGCACGTCGCCCTGAATCGCGGTGTCAAATGTATCATCAGTGATATGTTCAGCGGCCATCACGAGGCTCCTTTCATCTTCGAGAGATAAAATAGGGACTCAATCGCTGCGTCAAACCCCGATGTTCAGACCCTTTAGAGATTCTGATAGACGATCACTGGAAAGTGAAATCAGATGTGGCCCATCGGTATAGAGCAGAGCACACCTGACAGTATGGTTTGGATAGATTGCAGACAGGATCAGGCGATAGGCCGCCATCTGGCGCAAATAAGCCGCGCTGACCCCGGCCTCGTCGCGCGGCGCTGGTTGGTCGGTTTTATAGTCGATGATCAAAACATCATCATCTCGCACGATGAGGCGGTCGACACGCCCATTGATCAACTGCCCATTCGGCAAGCGTCCTGTCACAGCGACTTCACTGCGTCCGTCAGGGCTAAAGACATCCGCAAAATCCGGATGCTCAAGCGTGCGCAGCGATACCTCAATAATTTCTGATCGTGCATCCGCTGATAGGTCAGCCTGAAGCCCCAGAACGTGCTCCGCTGCCTCCCTACGTCGATCAACAGGCAGGTTTGGCAAACGCTGTAACAGGTCATGCACTAGCCGCCCACGCCGCAAACGCGCTTGTCGCGCTTCACCAAACGGGTTGAGCGCAACAATGGGATTTTGATCCAGCCTCGACGGTGAAATGGCCGGGCTTTCCCGTGCAATAGGCGGCGCAAGCTGTCTTGCCCATGCCGGGATAGCGACTTCTGGGGCAAGTGCAGAGGGCGCAGCCTCCAATCGCAAGGGCTGAGGGCCGAGCGACAAGACATCATCAAGGCGCTCGCCCTCATCTGGCTCAGTGCTCCCTGTCAATTCACACATCGCAATCTGGCACCAGCGATACCAGGATGATTTCGCAAACCCGGTCTTCTTGCTGCGGCCATCTTCAGCGCCGCAGATGAGCAACCGGTCCTGCGCCCGTGTGAGGGCAACATAGAGCAGGCGCCGCGACTCCTGCTCGGCCGCCGCATCCCGCAGGGCACGCAGCTCGCTGATGACCGGATTATCGCTCATTTTGCTGCCTGAATGGACCGGCACACCGTCACGCGTCACAAAGAGAGAACTGTCGCTCAATTTGGTCGCGGCCGTGGTATCCGGCAGGATCACAAAGGGCGCTTGTAAACCCTTTGCTCCGTGTACGGTCATAACGCGGATTGCACCGTCCGGTTCACCCAGATCGCGCTTCAACTCACTGTCATCGGCTTCAACTTCGTCCAGGAAGTTCCGCAAGCTCGTCGGGGCGGCCATATCATAGCGCAACGCCTTCATCAGAAGCGCCCGAACCGGATCGCGCACCGGTTCGCCCAAACGCTGCATCAGGCGATCATAGCCATTCAGACCTGCCTTGCCGAAAGGCTCATACAGAACACGGCTCAGGAAAGCATGCGCCCCTTGGTGGCGCGTCTCATAAAGATCCGAGCAAAAGGCCTTCGCCTCGGCAAACCTTTCATCAGTACTATTCGAGAGCCTGTCCCAGAGTGTATCTTCGCCTCTCTTATAGGCCAGCGAAAACAGGTGTCGATCATCATCGACAAGGTTGCAAAACGGTCCGCGTAGTATTTCAGCAAGCGCCAAATCATCGCCCGGCTGCACGGCAAAGCGGATGAGGTTCAGACAATCCTGCACGCCTAGAACATCCAGAAGAGCCAACCGATCCGCGCCCGCAACAGGCAGGTTATAGCGCTTCAAACTATCAATAATCGAATTGAACAGCGCCCCCCGCTTTCGCACGAGGATGAGGACATCCTCCGGCACCATGGGGCTCTTTACCCATGTCCGCGTCGCGCGCTCTTCCCGCCAAACGGTTTCACCTCGGTCAATGCTCTCTCGCACGGTCTTCGCGACCTGATCTGCCAGTCGTTTTACCGCCGCGCTTTCTGGTGTGTAATCGACCGGATGCCAGACATTGTCCTCTTCGGGATCGTCAGTGCTATTTTCAGACTTACTTATTAGCGGCCATAGCTCAACACGTCCGGGCTGGTCGGATCGGCTCGCAATGTGACGCGAAATATCGGCATCAGGCGGGGGCAGGGCGTCTGTCGTCGTATCCGGTAATGGCGTAAACTCGCGCACCGCATCAACAAAACCGAGAATTTCGGGGCTGGACCGAAACGACATCAGCATGCTCGGCGTTTCTGCCCCGCCTGTGCCATTGGCCAAAGCTTCTTCACGGGCGATGAAGCGACGCCGCTCCGCCTCAAATTGGATTTGATCTGCCCCCTGGAAAGAGTAGATAGATTGCTTCGGGTCCCCCACCACAAATTGTGTGCGCGGGTCGCTTAAGCGCTCTTGCCCAAGGCCTGCTTGAAACTCCTCAACGAGCGCATTGATCAATTCCCATTGGCGCGGCGAGGTGTCTTGAGCTTCATCCAGCAGCAAATGCGTGAGCCCGCCATCCAGCTTGTAGAGCACCCAATCGGCTGCGTTCGATAAGGTGAGAAGCCGCCGTGTCTGTTCGATCAAATCATCAAAATCCAGCACAGCGCGCTGTTGTTTTTCGCGCTGATAGGCACGAACAATCGGCAGGCCCATAACTAACAGCGCTTCACTGCGCTCGGCGGCCTCGATTGAGAGCAGTTCAGCATGCGCCTGCCGGATGCGGCTCACCTCGCTGCCAGACTCATCCTTTATCTGAAACAGCTCTGGAATGTCTGGATCATCCTTATGACAAGCGCCATAGGGATTGGATTTCGCCCACGCACCGCTGCCGGTTTGAAACACTTGGAGCCACGCACGCCAGCGCTCGTCTGCGGGAGCGCTCGAGCAGGCAAACCGAATAGTATGCGCCAGCTTAGAATCTTTTCCCGTCGCTTTCGGATGATTTTCGATACGGTCCGCCAGCGCTTCAATCCGATCGTCAGGGAACTGCCTGCCCATGACCGCATCTATATGTTCGTGCGATGATTGCTCGGGTGCACTGAGCGTCGCGACGACGACGTCCCTAATGGATGTCTCTGAGCGCTCCATCCGTCGCTGAAAATCGAGCAGGGCAGAGCGCTGTGAGCGTAATGTCTCCAAAGCCGCCTTTATGCCCCGTCCTCCGGTTGCCTTCGAGAGGATTCCAACTGCCTCTGGATAGGCGTTTGCGGCATGCTCAATCTGATTATTTAGAACGCTCTGCCAAAGATCATTGGCATCCTTGTCTTCTATTTCTCGAAAACCGGGGGCTATCCCCGCCTCCAGCGGAAATCGCCGTAAGACCCGCGCGCAGAACGCGTGGATTGTCTCAATCCTCAAGCCACCGGGTGTTTCAAGTGCGCGGGCAAATAATGTTCTCGCGCGCCGAAGATCTGTAGACGAATAGTCAGCTTCCGGACGATCTTCCAATTGCGACAAGCTTCTTCGCAAGCTTTCATCGTCAGTCACAGACCAATCGCCAAGTGTCTTGAAGAGGCGGCTCAACATCTCATTCGCCGCGGCTTTAGTATAAGTGACGCAGAGTATGGAATCTGGTGGCGCGCCAGGGCGTCCATCCGGTTTAGACAGTAGTAATCGCGCCACGCGATCGATCAGGACCTTGGTTTTGCCTGACCCGGCATTGGCCTCAACCCAGGCTGAGCGTTGTGGATTGGCGGCGCGTTTCTGCTCACCAATCGCGGCCACTAGGTCGGCTGTCGGCTGTATCGGTCTTGCAGCGTGATGATCGTCTGGCAGGTTGCTCACTCTTGACCCTCCCACTCATCGCAGCGGGCCAAACGACTATAATCAGAGGCATAATTAACGCGTTCGCTCTTCGGTTGGCTGCGATAGGGCTCATCTGGATTTGCAAAAGCCACCAACAGTTCATGCAGGCCGCGCTCAGCGTCCGCGACAATGTCAGCAATCTCGACCGCCTCAAACTTGACCCGCGCGCCTTTCGCGCTGGCCTCACCGATTTCGCGAACCTCAAATTGCGTGCCGAAACGAAGATAGGTCAAGGCGCCAACATCGCGGCCTGAGATGCCATCATAACCCCCCTCGCGCGTAATCAATCCCTGCAGCGGCATTTGCGGCGCCAGGCCGGCGCGCACCTGTGCCTCGCTTGGTGGTTTTCCGGTTTTGAAATCCAGAATCGCAATCGTTCCATCAGCGCGCTTTTCGATCCGGTCGGCCGTGCCCTCTAGACTGTAGCGTTCATCGGCCAGCGTGAATGCGATCTCGCCTTTGCTTTCGGTAATAATTTGGCCTTGGATGAGATGAGCCGTTTCAGCGCGCCAGGTGAGATAGTCTTGCGCCGTTTCGCGTCGCTTTTCTCTAAGAGCAATGATATCGGCTTCGATCTCCCCTCCCGATCGTAATTCCTTTTCCAGCATGTCGACCAGTCTTTCGACGGATGCCTCCCCGGTATCCGTCTCGAAGTCTTCCAACGCCTTATGAACCGCGGATCCCCTGACACGCGCATCCGGTGGTAAGTTCAGCCGGTCTAATGGATAAAGCCCTAACACATATCGACAGTATACGGCATAAGGGTCGCGGATCAGCGTCTCGATCCGTGAGACAGAGAAATGTTTGGGCCTCGCATTGAGTGGGGGTCTGGGTTCCGGACGGCTGTTTACACCGGCACTTTCAGGTGCCCGCTCCAGCGCTGACAGCCACTGCAGTGGATTATCGTCGCTCCGCGGCGCAAGTGCAGCTTCGGCTTTGTCCTGTAACGCTCCGGCGACCAACGTCTTTAGTCGCCAAATCCATCGAGAGGCAACCGCTGGCGCATCCTCACGTCGTTTCGCGCTCAGCAGGGTGACACGCGGCGAGCAGGCGAGCTGGGCATAATCGTGCGCTGACAATCCAATCCTGACATCAGGATCAGAAATCCCAATATGACGGCGAAAATGTCGAGGTAGAAACATGTCTGGCGCTGGCTGTGCAGGCCAGACGCTTTCATTCAGTCCAGCCAGAATGACATGATCGGCGGTTTGCAGCCGCGCCTCCAGCGGGCCGTAAATGGCCAATCTGGGATGCGGTTCGCCGCTGGAAATTCTCGCATGTGCCAGTTCCTGCATAATGAGATCGCGATGCGTTGCGATGACCAAATCGCC
>JBCBCO010000055.1:0-12938 GCA_038630445.1 Pseudomonadota bacterium
CTGCGTTGAGCCGCCCATAAACTCATGGAAAATTTTCGCATAATCCTTACCCATGACGGCCGCGAGCATGTTCAGGCGACCCCTATGAGGCATGCCGACAACAATTTCATTCACGCCGAGCGCGCCGCCACGCTTGATGATCTGCTCCAGTGCCGGGACAGCCGCCTCGCCGCCGTCCAGACCAAAGCGCTTCGTGCCCGGATAGCGCTTGTGCAGGAATCGTTCGAACGTTTCCGCCTCGATCAGCTTGGTCAGGATCGCTTTTTTGCCCTCAGCTGTGAAGGCAACGCCCTTATCAGGCCCTTCGATACGTTCCTGCAGCCAGCTTTTCTCTTCCGGGTCAGAAATGTGCTGGAACTCGATGCCAATCGTAGAACAATACGTCCGTTTTAGGATGTCTAGCATCTGGCGCGGGCTCGCGCGTTCCAGACCGAGATAACCGTCAATATAGATCTCGCGGTCCATATCGGCATCAGTGAAGCCATAGCTCGCAGGGTCCAGCTCAGGCTGCGGATCGGCAATGTCGAGGCCCAGCGGATCCAGTTGCGCCTGCAAATGCCCGCGAATGCGATACGCGCGGATCATCATAAGCGCGCGCACAGAATCCTGCACCGCTTGAGCAATGTCAGCCTCAGATGCGGCAGGCGCGCCCGCTTTGATTTTCTTCTCAAGCTTCGGCTCTAACAGCGTCCAGTTGCCATCAAACGCCGCGATCTCTTCTGCTGAAACAGGCTTTGGCCAGCTTTCACGGCCCCAGCTCGCGCCATCCGCATTGCGAACCGCATCATCGCTACCATCGCCAAGCTCTTCGAAAAAAGCGCGCCAGCTTTCCGGAACAGAATTCGGGTTCGCAGCGTAGCGCGCCTGCATCTGTTCGATCCAGACCGCGCTACCGCCGTAAAGAAATTCTGTGTCCAGCATGGCTGCATTGGACGCTGAGCGTCCGCCGCTTACCGGTGTGCCATCATCTGCCATCGACTTACCGTCCTTAAACGCTGTGGACAGTCCGGCGGGGTCTTTCTGGCCTCGTCTGACCGCCCTATCTTTTTTGTGGGCGTATTTAACACCCTATTCTAAGATAGGATCAACCTTTCAAAACCTCTACCATAGTCGTGCCCAAACGGGCAGGGCTTGGTGAGACTTTTATTCCGGCCTCTTCCATCGCTGCAATTTTGCTTTCCGCATCGCCTTGTCCGCCAGACACAATTGCACCGGCATGGCCCATTGTCCGGCCTTTTGGCGCCGTACGACCAGCGATAAAGCCAACCATCGGCTTCTTGCGGCCTTTCTTGGCTTCATCCATCAGGAATTGCGCGGCTTCTTCTTCCGCAGAGCCACCAATTTCACCGATCATGATGATTTGCTCGGTCTCATCGTCAGCGAGGAACATTTCCAACACGTCGATAAACTCTGTGCCTTTGACCGGGTCACCGCCAATCCCAACAGCAGAGGTCTGGCCAAGACCTGCAACAGAGGTCTGATAGACCGCTTCATACGTCAGCGTGCCGGAACGTGAAACAACGCCGACAGACCCTTTCTTGAAGATCTTACCTGGCATAATTCCGATCTTGCACTGCTCTGGCGTCAACAGACCTGGGCAGTTCGGGCCGATCAGGCGGGAATCGGACTTGTCGAGCTTCGCCTTCACGCGGACCATATCGAGGACAGGAACGCCCTCTGTAATGCACACGATCAGCGGAATTTCCGCGTCAATCGCTTCTTCAATGGCTGCCGCTGCGCCGGCTGGCGGAACGTAAATGACGGAGGCATCCGCGCCGGTCGCGTTGCGCGCATCAGCCGCGCTCGCATAAATCGGCAGTTCTTTGCCATTGTCGGCAGTCCAGTTCGTGCCCGCTTTCTTGGGGTGCGTGCCCGCAACCATTTGCGTGCCGAAATAGTCAAGCGCCTGATTGGTGTGGAACGATCCGGTTTTCCCGGTCAGGCCCTGAACGATGACCTTAGTGTCTTTATTGATGAGAATGGACATTATTTGTCTCCAGTATGTGCGCCGTCTAGACGCGCGATTCTTTTCTTCAAAAGCATTCGGGACGCTTTCGATGTCAAAAGCGCAGTTTGCTCCGCGCGATTAGATTGATCTTCTATGAAACCGGCTTGGGTGAGCTCGTTTTGGGAACGACACGCTAGAATTTGGGACACTCTTGCGTCTTCTGCCTCTTTATCAAAATCGATTTCAGCATGGACGTCGAAGGGTTGCTTGACCCAATTATCAGGCACCTCGCCACACGCTGCGTCGAGCTTAATCTCTTTTTTTGAGATTAATTGCGCTGAAAGTGCAGTTTGCGCGTTCTGAACTTCAACGAGGCAAAGGCCTCCGACCAGAACAGTTGTGCTTGCCATGAGGTCGTCACCAACACGCTCGACATCGTCAACATACTTCTCGAAGCAATCTTCCGCAGCCGCCTCAGCTGCTTTGACGCTCTCATCAGCATTGATGGAAATCATGCCTTGGAACGCAAACGTTGCGATCGAGAGTATGCCGATTGAGCGTTTCAATTTAAGCTAGCCCTGTACCGCGCCGACGATTTTCTTCGCCGCGTCATCGAGATCGTCTGCCGGAATGATGTTCATGCCGGAATTGGCGAGGATGTCCTTGCCTTTGTCGACATTCGTCCCTTCGAGGCGCACAACAAGTGGCACAGCCAGAGACGTTTCTTTCACCGCCTGAATCACGCCTTCCGCAATAACGTCGCATTTCATGATGCCGCCAAAGATATTCACCAGAATACCCTTCACGTTCGGGTCTTTCATGATGATTTTGAACGCAGCCGCCACTTTCTCCGCATTCGCGCCACCGCCCACGTCACAGAAATTGGCTGGCTCTTCCCCGTACAGCTTGATGATGTCCATCGTCGCCATGGCGAGGCCCGCCCCGTTGACCATGCAGCCAATCGTGCCGTCGAGGGCGATGTAAGCGAGGTCCCATTCGGACGCCTCAATCTCTTTTTCGTCTTCCTCAGTCGTGTCGCGCAGCTCCATAATGTCGGGGTGACGGAACAGGGCGTTGCCATCAAAGCTGACTTTGGCGTCGAGAACACGCAGATGCCCATCATCCATGACGATCAGCGGGTTGATCTCCAGCATCGCCATGTCTTTCTCGGTGAAGGCTTTGTACAGGATCGGGAACAGCTTCATGCCGTCTTCGCGCGCCGCGCCTTCCAGCTTCAGCGCGTCGCACAGCTGAGCTGCTGCCGCATCGGTCACGCCTTCACCCGGCTCAATCGGCAGGGTCAGGATTTTTTCCGGCGTCTCGTGCGCGACTTCCTCAATGTCCATGCCACCTTCAGTGGAAGCGACAAAAGCAGGCTTGCCCGTAGCTCGATCCACCAGAAGAGAGAGATAAAGCTCAGACTCAATGTCCGCACCGTCTTCGATGTAGAGGCGGTTCACTTGCTTACCGTCTGCGCCGGTCTGCGCGGTCACAAGGTGATTACCAAACATTTGCTTGGCGTGCGCAATGGCTTCTTCTTTAGAAAATCCAAGACGAACACCACCCTTTTCACCGGCGTCTGCTTCCACGAATTTACCCTTACCACGACCACCAGCATGGATCTGGCTTTTCACAACCCAGAGCGGTCCGGGCAGAGAGTTTACCGCGTCTTCAATCTCATCGGCTGACAGGACAGGCGCACCATTCGCAACAGGCGCGCCAAAAGACTTCAGCACAGCCTTGGCTTGGTATTCATGGATATTCATTGAAATATGACCCTTTCAGACATGGCACGAAGCTGCACCATAATTTCCCTCGTGCAAAAATGCCTTCGCACCCGCACAACCGGCGCCGCTTATAGCACTCGCGTTTACTCTGACAACCGCACGAAAGTGTTAGATCGCTCTATTCTGTCCGCGGGTCGATCTCACCCTGCGCCGCGAGCAGCGGAGTCGTCGGGTTCCAAGGCTCCTGAACCGCGTCTGGTGGCTCTGACCGGATCGCCCGGCGCACCAGAATGGTCAGCGCCAGCGCAAGGCTCATGAAGCTGACGGCCAGGAACAGACCGGACGCTCCGAGCGGCGTCTGCATGGATAGACCCGACAGAACTGGTCCAAGGACGGATCCAAACGCCCAGACAAACAAAACGCCGGACATGGCTTGCGCCATTTTGCTAGACGGCGCCCAATCAATGATGTGCGCCACAGCAACGCCATAGAAGGACAGTGACCCCGCCCCCCAGATGGCGATCAGGATCAACACCGCAATATTCGGTAAAAATCCGCCCAGTCCAACCGCCAGCGCTGCGATACCAGAAACCAGACACATGATCGCAATCACGATCCGTCGATCAAACTTGTCTGAAATTTTTCCCGCAGGCCATTGGCTGATGAGTCCCCCTGTCCATGCGGCCCCTGCCGCCAGTGCACCAATCGCTGTCGCACTGGGGGCAAGTCCCTCTAGCTCGCTCACCGCATAGACCGGCAAGAGCGCCAGCGTCCCGGTGTTCATCACCCCTGCCATAAAACAGGCAAACACCCCGGATGGCGCGAGCTTATAAAGCGCCAAAATGGACAGCGGCTCACGATCCGGCATGGGCGGCTGATCGCGCCGCGTCAGTGTGATTGGCAGCAGGGCAAAGGCCATGAAAATCGCACCCCACATATACGGCTCAGGCGCAGTCACAGCCATTCCGGCAATCACGAACGGCCCTGCAATCAGGGCCACTTTCGCCATCAGGTGATAGAACCCACTGATCGATCCGCGCTTCTCAGGCGGCATGGCAGAGCCGAGCCAAGCCTCAACACTGGAAAACATCAGCGCAATCGCCACCCCCTGCATCAGGCGCAATCCGGACCAGGCCCAGATATTCTGTTCCATAAACATCAGCAGGAAACTGATCGTCATCACCGCACCACCGGCAGCATGAACGCGGATATTCCCAAACGTGCGGATCAGTGCGGTCGAGAACCACGCGCCTGCCATGAAACCGATTGAATGTAGCGCGGCAATGACGCCGACTTCGCCTGTACCAGCACCGAACGCATCCAACCCAAGCGGTGTAATGACGCCCAGCACACCGCCTGCGAGCTGCAGAATGGTTACAGCAGCAATCAAAGCAAAGACGTTTCGCAGGTCTCTCATCGGCTGATCTCAAAGCGATATTAGACGGGCAAAAGACACGCCAATGCCCCGAATCCGCTTTGCGCCTGAAACGCTAGGAAAACAAGCTGTTTTTCTGAGCCGCGCCCCTAGATCGCGAACAGCATGTTCCACATGATCCGTCCCGGCAGGAAGCTGAACAGGCCCGCAATAATGATCCCGCCAAAGAACATCCCCGTCATCGCTTTGCGGTGTTCCTGAACTTTACGGCGTCTCGCCGCTGCAACCGCAAACGGCAGACCGAGAACCGTCCAGGCCGACAGCGCATGGATCGGACTGTACCATTTGCCCATCAGGCCTGTGATGAAAAAGGACGAGATGGCCGTGACCGCCATCGCGGTGACCCACATCCACCCAAGCGGCTTGTGATAGCCTTTCCCCTTCGGCCCAAACATCAGTACGGTGCCAATTAGAAAGGCCAAGGTCGCCCCAGCGACATGCACCTGCACAATCGGGCGCGTATTGATAAGCGGTTCAGCGCTCATCCGAAAGCGCGGGCTGAGCCCTGGATTGCTGGCAAGGATCATCATATAGATCACCGCATAAATCACGCCTGCAATAACCAAGGTCCAGACCCAACCAGGCACGCTTTGAAGGCCTGTCCGGGTGGCCTGCTCTTCACGCGTCGTTTGAGCGGCGGTATCCGTCACCGATTAAGCCCACGTACCGTGGAAGCCGAGCGGCCAGGCATAATCTGCCCGCCAGATACAGACCGGCCCGTCGCTGACATTCGCAACATCAAAGACGCAGATATCGGTCGTTTTCGTCTTCAGATTAATCACCGGGCCGACCAGCCAGCTCTCACGCTCGCTCGTGCGTCCGGGTTTAGGCACGAAGAGGAATTCCTCGACCATACGCGAGCGTCCAAAATCGAACGTATCGGTTTTGCCTGTCTTCCAATTGTGAACCGAAAGCGCCGTGGCTCCCGGATGAGTTGGCGCGGCACCTGCGACAAGCGCGGTCAGCTCACGATCAAGTCCATGGCGGCGCGGGTCGACCTGAGGGAAATCACCGTCGAGGCCGGTTTCATTATAAAAGGCATCGCCGGAACGCGGAATGATAATCTCTGTCAGATTACTCTCAAAGGTGCCATCACGACCGCTCCACTCGCCCCGGATTTGCGCTGCACCGCCGTCAGCGCCCAGCACAGGCTCTTTATAAAGCGCGGCATCAATGTGAATGCGCCCATCTGCGTCCTCCCACGCCGCGCCTGTATGATAAAACGCACGCGCAGGGCCCTGCGCCCAGCGGCGCTTGGAAAAGTCATCCTTATCAACGATCAAGAATTGGAAGCCTTCTTCAGGGCGCCATTCAAAGCCCTCAACCACCGGTGGGCGCAAAGCTTCATTGATCCAGGGCTGCACCATGATAACCAAGTGGCGATCCGTCATCGCCCAGTCATGAATGTAGGCGGCCTTGCCAATGTCCAGCAGATTGAACTCGCGAAGCTGTCCATCGACACCGATGCGATAGACGCCGATCCGACGTCCCGCGATGGCCAAGTTCCAGACTGTACCATCCGGCTCCACTTTCGGATGAGCCAGAAACGGCATCGCTGCCAGATCATCGCGCCAGACTTTCGGCCCGTTCGTCGCGAGCGTTTCCGCATCCATCGACACTGCAGACCCAGCCTCCCAAAGCGCAAGCAACTCGCCATTCACCATCAGGACAGACGTGTTCGCAGCGTTGACATCATCCGGCCCGGTCACTGGAAATTCAGGGCGACCATGCGTGCCAAACCCAGGTGCAGCAAACATGGAGTGGGCCTGTTCAAATTCGCGCTTATGCGTCTTTACGAACTTGCCGCTATGCACCGCGCGTCCGTCCCCAATCGCAACACGTTGCACCATGCCGTCGCCGTCAAACCAGTGGCTGGCATAATCATCTTCACCGTAGAGGAATTGCGCCGGGCCATTGCGATAGAGCGATCCTGAGAGGCCTTTAGGCGCTTTGCCATAAACGAGGCGCAGATCTTTCGGTGCAAAGCCTTCAGCCGGTGCAGTCTGGTAGCCAATGTGCCAGTCCGGCATTCCGCTTGAGGTCGATGCTGATCCGGCGGTTAGTCCCAGCCCGACAATCGCAGTGCTGGCAGCTCCGGCAGTAAGGAAGTGGCGGCGTGAGAGGGACAAGGACATGGCTTCAATTCCTAAAATCTAAAGTGAGAAAATTTGGCCCCTGCGCCTCTTCTGATGAGAGACTGCAGGGGCGCCGGGAGGGAATCAGTTGATGCTGATGGTTTGAACCGCGCCATCGGCGGTGACTTCAAACTTGGCAGCATCCCATTTCGCCGGGCCGAAGCGGCCTTTGGCATTGTTTGAGAAGGCATAAGGTTCAGTAGGCATGCCAAACGGGTTGGTGTTCATCTCGCCATCATCGTTCACATCGTGGAACATTTTGATGCCGTAGAAACCGGGGGCGAGCCCTTCGATCGTGACCGTCTCAGTCGCTTCATCAATTGTGACGTTCGCGCCGTTGACCGCTTCGCCGGTCTCATATCCGCTCTCGTCAAAAACGCCGAGCTGGACTGTGCCTTTGGTTTTCTTGATGTCTTCCAGCGTCACAGTCAGTGTGCTTGCGCTTGCGACAGGGGCGATAAGAGCGGCGGCAATCAGAGCGGCGCTGAGTGTTTTGATCTTGGTCATGGTCATTCTCCGTTACGTGTCTGGTCAGCGGCGTGTTGCCTGCTGTGAGACAAGAGATGACAGACCCATTCCCCCATTTCATCCGCTTCTTCACGAACAGGCTGGAAACCTTCGCGAAATGCGGCCATTGTCGCTCACGAAACGCGAATGAAAGGGCTTTTGCAGCTTGCGGGACGTGACTGACATCCGAAGAATAGGCCGCGATCTGCTCGTATTTGCAGCGATTGGGGCCTTTTTGGCGTTTATCAACCCATACGAAGCGACTGGTAGCCTTTCTTATCCCGTCGCGTGGTTCTACTGGACCGCTATGATTGTGGTTGGTGGCGTATCAGCACTTTCGAGCATTTGGGCTTATCAGAAGATTTTCGATCCCGGTCCTGATTGGGGGATGCTGATTGTCGGATCACTCTTTTCAGCGCTCGGCGTCTGGATTTTCATCGTCGGTCTTGAGTTTATTTTTAATGATGGGATCCCCGTTGCTTATTGGTTGCCATCTTACGGTTTGGTCCTCGTCATTTCCATTGCGATTACGTTAGTAACCTACACGGTCGATAAAGCTTTTGGTAAAGGTGAGGAGGTTTTAGTCTCATCATCTGATCCAACCGAAACCTTCATGGCGCGCTTGCCCGTGAAATATCGCACAGCGACCCTGCATGCGATTTCGTCGGAAGATCATTATCTGCGTGTGCATACGAGCTTGGGCGAAGAACTCATCCTGATGCGCCTCGCCGATGCCGAACGCGAGTTGAGCGGTGCAGACGGCCTGCGTGTGCATCGTTCCTGGTGGATCGCCAAGGATGGTATCACGGATGAGCGCAAGGATAGCGGCCGGAGCTTTCTGATCCTGCCCAGCGGCACCGAAGTTCCCGTCTCGCGCTCCTATCGCCCAAAAGCGAAAGAAGCGGGCTTTATAAGCTGAAGCGCAACAGCCTTGAGCTTGGTTCATCGGAGGAGCGAAGCGACGATCGGGAACCCGCTTATCCCCGCTGCGGCGAAGCCGCTCAGGGCGGAGATCAATAACGCCTCAAAATCACCCTATTCGAAACATGCATAGCCCATATTCGATCTCAACAGTGTTCCTGTCGGGCGATGATCCCTAATTAGGTCTCATCAGACAAAAAGAAGCCAAAATGGCCACAACGAAAGCAAGACAGATGAACAGCACGCACGTTTTCTCCCGCACCCTCACAGTCATTGCGCTCGGCGCCATCACAGCCACATTCTTCCTGATGGCCTTCGCGCCTGCAACTTCACTCTACGCGGGCTGATCCTCAGAGATTGGCCGCACAGGCATAATCAGTCTTTCACACGGGATCAGATCGTAGGATCGCCCGGCTATCACCAATCCCGATGGCGTATTCTTTATGAAGTCCATTTCCTGAACAACCAGTCCATCGTCGCTGATTTCACTCACCTGAACCTTATAGACAAGGTCGAGATCCTTGCCTGAAAACTCCCATTGCAAGTCTCTGGACTCATTCAGAGTGATTTCGGCTCTGCCATAGATATCCCCGCCATTCGATTTTCGCTGCAGCCAAAGCTCCCCATGCGAGAAATAACTCTGCCAAGAATAGCATTGAGGCTCAGATAAACTCTGCGCCTCCACTTTAGCGGTCCCCGAAAAAGCGAGAACCGCTAGGATCGCGGCTGAATATATTCGTCTGATCATTTCACCCCTTCGGCCCACCCGGCATCACAGGTCGATCGCGCCAGCCGCCCATACTGCGCACCCTGTCATACATCACCAGCGCCCCGGCCAGCGAAACATTGATGCAGAACTTGGTCGGAATTTTGATAATGTGATCGCATCGCGCTTGCATCGCTTCTGACAGGTTGCCCCGCTCCGGCCCCAGCACATAGGCCGCCATCCGTGGATGTTTGAACTCCGGCAGATCAACCGCATCCTCAGTCAGCTCCACCCCCACCATCTGGCATTCCCGCGGCAGGACAATCTCGTCAATCGACTCCCACTGATAATAAGGCACAGTCTTGAACGTCCGCGACGTATCGGACTTGTAGGCAATTTTGGTGCGATCCTCGGCCTTCACCGAAAACACAAAACTCGCCCCAAACGCGTTCGCCGTCCGCATCAGCGCGCCGAGGTTCATCGGCTTGGAAATCCCTTCGGCCCCGATGGCAAAATAGCCCTTCATTGCCCGCCCCCCAAAACAAAGCGCCAGATCACACCCGTCAGCAAAATGAGAAATGGCCCGACAAAGCGCAATTTCAGCGCGAGCCGCAACTGCCCAACAGCCTGAGGATACGTCTCCACCAGCCAGCCCTGAACTTGCCCAAGATCGCCGTCCAGTGCGTCCTCCAAAGCCGTCGCCCGGCTTGCTTGCTTAATCTCGCCAGCGGCCATCTTCGGAAACTTCGCCTGCGCCGCAATCGACAGGGCCTTTACGCAAAACCCGCGCAGCTGAAACGTCAGCAGCCAGACAAATGCGCTCACGCTCAAGCCAACAATCAGAAATATAGTCGGATCCACTTTGCTCATGCTCCGCAGCGTAACATCTTCACAGGCGCGGTTGCCACGGCTAGCAAGGCAACGTCAACAAAGCCCAACAGAACACCCCGGAAAGGAAACGCCATGAAAGCCCTGCTCTCAACCACCGTCGGAGGCCCTGAAACGCTGGTCCTGGAGGATGTTCCCGCCGCCACGCCGGGCAAAGGTGAAGTCGTGATCGATATCAAAGCCATCGGCGTGAATTTCCCGGATTCGCTTATCATCAAGGACATGTATCAGTTCAAACCCGAGCGCCCGTTCAGCCCGGGCGGCGAAGTCTCTGGTGTCGTAAAAGCGGTCGGTGAGGACGTCACCAATCTCGCGGTCGGTCAGCGCGTCATCGGCTCTTGCGGCTGGGGCGGCATGCGCGAAGAACTGGTGTTAGAGGCCGGGCGCTGCATCCCGATCCCGGACACGATTCCGTTCGATAAAGCCGCCGCCTTCGTCATGACCTACGGTACGTCATACTACGCGCTGAAAGACCGTGCCGACCCAAAACCGGGTGAGAAACTCCTCGTCCTCGGTGCAGCAGGCGGTGTCGGCATCGCAGCGGTTGAACTTGGTAAAGCGATGGGCCTTGAGGTCATTGCCGCTGTCTCAAGCCAGGAAAAACTCGATTTCTGCCTCTCCAAAGGCGCGGATTCCGGTTTCGTCTATGAAAAAGGCGCGCTCGATCGTGGTCAGCAAAAAGCCCTCTCAAACCAGATCAAGGAAATTAGCGGCGGTGGCGTTGATATCATCTATGACGCGGTCGGCGGCGATTATGCTGAGCCGTCTGTGCGCGCGATGAATTGGGAAGGCCGCTACCTCGTGATCGGCTTCCCGGCGGGCATTCCGGCGATCCCACTGAACCTGACTCTCTTAAAATCATGCGACATTCGCGGGGTCTTCTGGGGCGCGGCCGTTGCACGCGATCCAAAAGGCAACCAGCAGAACCTGATGGAAATGTTCGCCATGATCCAAGAGGGCAAAATCGACCCCCACGTCTCCAAAACCTTCCCGCTGGAGCAAGGCGGCGATGCCATCCAATACCTGATGGACCGCAAGGCGATGGGAAAAGTCGTGGTGACGGTTTAAAACAAGTCAAACTGTACAGGCTCGGCGTGATAATTTTTGGAGGAAGACCCTATGGAACCCATTGATGTATATTGGTCTTTTCGAAGTCCCTATTCCTATCTCTCGACGCCGGACCTGCAAAAACTCGCGAAAGACTATGATGTCGAGATCAACCTGAGAGTAGTCTTCCCGATTGCGATCAGGGCAGCCGAAGCGCTCTTCGACGCCTCCAACCGGAAACCGGCTATGTATATTGTCATGGACTCCATTCGCCGCGCTGAATTCCTCGGCATGCCGATGCACTTTCCGCCCAGGCCTGACCCCGTGACGCAAAACTACCAAACGATGGAAGTCGCGAAGGACCAACCTTTGATCTATCGTCTCGCAAAGCTAGGTGTCGAGGCTCAAAGACGCGGCAAAGGCCTCGATTTCGCAAAGGAAGTGTCTCACCTCGTTTATGGCGGTACAGAAAACTGGGACCAGGGCGATCATCTTGCAAAAGCCGCTGCAGCGGCCGGACTTGATCTTGCCAGCATGGACCTCGCCATCGCAGACGGCGACCATCTTGAAGAGATTGAGCGCAATCATGAAGGCTTGGAAAAAGCGGGCCATTGGGGCGTCCCAACCATGGTCGTACGCGGTGAACCTTTCTTTGGCCAAGACCGCATAGAAACGCTTCGCTGGCGGCTGGATAAGTATGGGCTTGCGCGCAAATAGTGGGTAAGAACAAAGACTACTGGAACAAATCTAGCGGTGTTGATCCAGAAAAGGCGGCTGCAAGTCGTCGCTGGTTTAACAGATTAGCAAGCGTGCCCGTGATCTTAGCCATAATAGTAACTATAGCAGTGCCGTCTTACGTTTTAATTGTTATTATCGCACTTCTCTTTGGAGAAGCTCCAGCAGTCTTTCTATATAAAATTTTTCAGGGTGCAGCTGCACTATTCTCAGATATTTTTGGTTTTACACAAAATTGAACCCCCAGAAGTCGAAACCGTTCGCTGGGGGCTGACGCTATCCAATACCTGATCTAAGGCCACCATTAGCCCTCGTTAAAATACTTCCTGATGACATCGTGAAAGACATCCTGAAAGTCTTGTTCAGGATCCACGATGTCAACGATCTTCGGCCAAACCATTACGCCTTTCGTGCTGTTTACAAAGATCACTCCACCATCACCTGTTTCTGGCTGATAGTAACCAATAGCACCCTCACTTCTGTCATTTCCGCCATGATGAAGTGTCAGTGTGCCCTCATGACCAAACACAAACCAGCCGATTGAGTGACCATAGGGTTCGGGGCAAGGATCCACTGCGTCAGGGCCACACTCCCATATCGGGTTGGTGCTCATATCGGTTATAACAGAGATACGCTCTTCTCTTGCTTCTTGCGATAAGGCATCGCTCTCGAACGAAGAAATCAAGAAGTTTGCATAATCTTCAACGGATACGAATAAGTCGTCCGCTGCACTCCAATAGTCCTGCTCAAACTCATAATCGCTCCTGAATGCGCCGCTATCGTCTACGGGTGTTACAATGTTGTCTAACTTAGATGCTTTATCATGGCTGTTGGTCGCATTCTGCATATCCAGAGGACGAAAAATCTCTTCCTCAACGATTTGAGATCA
>JBCBCO010000056.1:0-12962 GCA_038630445.1 Pseudomonadota bacterium
GATTTCGAGACGTTTTTTTCTGAATTGAAAATCGAGTGTTCGCCCAGGCAACAGGGATACGGGAATGATGGCTTCGATTCCGTTGGTTTGTTGCGATGAACTAACGGCGGTCAGCACATCTCGAAATGCTGTGCGATCAATGCGGAGCTCTCCAGTCCGGACGATGGGGAATGTTTTGACCCCGCCAACACCAAAAATTGTGACGGTCTCATCTAGAGGCTCGCCTTCGATCTTTGATAGCAATGAAGCATCGATAAGAGGGTAGGTTGCCGCTGTATCGAGTGT
Organism: Pseudomonadota bacterium; assembly: GCA_038630445.1. Classification (GTDB taxonomy): domain Bacteria; phylum Pseudomonadota; class Alphaproteobacteria; order Caulobacterales; family Hyphomonadaceae; genus Henriciella. The sequence continues at coordinate 286 of JBCBCO010000056.1, forward strand.
CGCACGAATAGGGTGACCGCCCCATTCAACTTGGATTTTCAGGCGATCGTCATCCAGTAGTATCGGCAGCGAAAACCGCGTCTGGGTATCGGCCTGAGCGCTCGAGAGCGCGCTGACGATTAGAAGAATGAGGCCTAATGCGAGGCGCATGGTCGTCTGACCCTCCTTAGAGGATCATCTCACAGCCGAGGATGTCAGGCAAATTCGGCTTTAGGCACTGTGTTTTTGAGGGGTTTGCCTTGTCTGAAAGCGTCAAGATTTTTGAGAAATAGCGCGTCTGTGCGCCGTTTCGCGGCTTCTGTCAGCGCTGCAATATGAGGTGTGATCGTCACCTGTGGGTGGCTCCAGAAAGGGCTATCGCCCGGCAAAGGTTCGGTCTTGAAGACATCGAGCGTCGCATGCGCCGGTTTCCCAGCGTTCAAACCGTTCAGAAGGGCGTCTTCGTCGACAAGCGCGCCACGCCCGACATTTAGAAACAGGCTGTCGGCTTTCATATTGTCGAAGAAGCTAGCATTCGCGAAATCCTCTGTTTCCGGTGTGTGGGGCAAACATAGGAGAACGGCATCTGCTTTGGCGAGTTCATCGTGCAGGTGCGAGGGATGGACGATGTCGTCGCTAGCATTTGAAGGTCCAGTCGAGCGGCGCATGCCTGTAACATGCGCGCCGAGGGCTTTGAGCTTTCGTCCCGTTGCCTGCCCGATGGCGCCGAAACCTATGATCAGCCAGCGCGTTTCACAGAGCTCTTTGAAGGGAAGGCGTGACCAGTCTTTTTGGGCTTGTTGCGCGCGTCGCGCTGGACCGGACTGGAAATAATCTAAGCTTGCCCAGATCACCCAATCGGCAATTCCATCTGACTGTTCATGGCTGCTCGTATAAAGCTCTGCCTTTTGACCAATCGCTTGCAGCATCGGGTGTTCGATACCGGCGGCGCTTGATTGAAACCAATCAAGTTGTTTCGCGCTAAAGGCCGTTTGAAACAGGATTGGCACGGCTGGACTGAAATAAGCATCTTGGGTTCCGTAGACGATCATCGCGTCTGCCTCACTCTTGCCCCATGGATGCTTCAGGTCTCCTTCATCATCCAGCACTATGGGTGAGAGGTCTTGGCGATAGGCGTCCAGCGCCTCTTCAATGCGCGCGAAGGTTTTTGCATGAACCAGAAAGTGTCTCATAGGGCTTTTCCGTTCTCCGTCGGGGCGTTTGTCGCATGCTTTTGCTTGGTGTCGCTCATGCCAGCCATGGGTCAGCAGAACCAGCCCTTTGTCCGCAATCAGGACTATTTCCGCGATGTCATTGGCCTATCGGAAGTGTTGGGTAAAGCGCATGCTGTTCGTGTGATGTGTAATGGTCGAAATGATCAGTACTGGCGAAGTTATATGATGCGGCTTCTCGATCTGGAAGCGGCCTATGGCGGTGGATTGAGGACGTCCATGGCGAATGCGTTTAATGCGGGGTATTCGACAACGGAGTCGCAGTTTCCCGGCTGTACGCAGGCCGCGGTTGATGCCGAAAAGGGCTTTGCGCAAGAGGGACAGTCCTATGCGAACCGGCTTTCCGCCGCGAATATTCCGCGTGTCCCTTAAGCGTGCTCGCGCGCCCACGCCCTGATATCGTCTATAAACAGGTCTGGTACTTCCATCGCAGCGAAATGGCCACCACGCTCCATCTCAGACCAGCGTGTCAGATTGTAGGCGCGCTCCATCCAGCTTCTTGGGGGCGCTGTGTAGACGGTCTCACCGGGATAGTTGGCGAAAGCCGTCGGTGTTTCGCAACGCGTGCCCTCTGGGAGATTTGGTCCGCCTTCGAGGAAGAAAGCGGCATAGTACCAGATCGATGTCGCGATCGCGTTATTGACCAGATAGATCATGATATTCGTCAGGAGCTGGTCGCGCGTATAGACGCTGTAGAGGTCATCGTCTTGCAAGTCTGACCAGCCATGAAATTTCTCCAAAATCCACGCGGCTGTGCCCATTGGGGAGTCCATAAGTGCCATGGCCAGCGTTTGCGGCTTGGTGGCTTGCTGCATGAGGTAACTGCCTTCGGCTTGCATGGCGGTCTGCATGTGGGCCAGCCATTTGGCCTCGTCCTCGGATTGTGGCTTAGCGGGTGTTGGGCGCAGGCCTGTCATGTTGAGGTGGATGGCCTTACAGCCGCCTTGTCCATCGTGAGCGCCATGATCGTAGCCAACCCAAGAGGTGACCATGCTGCCCCAGTCCCCGCCTTGTGCGAGATAGGTGTCATAGCCCAGCACGTCCTGCATGAGCGTATTCCAGAGCTTCGCGGTTGCCCGTTGCCCCATGGGAGCTGCAGGTTTGCCGGAAAAGCCATAGCCCGGCAGGGAGGGAATGATCAGATCGAAGGCGTCGCTTGTTTGACCACCATGCTGTGTTGGGTAGGCAAGGGGGGCGATGGCGTCCCAGAACTCAAACACGGAGCCCGGCCAGCCATGGGTGAGCAGGAGAGGGCGGTTTCCCTTTGCTTCACCGACAATGTGGACGAAATGGATGATCTGGCCGTCAATCTCGGCAGTATAGTGTGGATATTGATTGAGCCGCGCTTCGGCCTCGCGCCAGTCATAGTCGGTGAGCCAATAGTCTTGCAGGTCTTTCAGGACGGGGGTGGATACGCCCAAGGACCATTCTGGAAAGCCAACCGGGGCGGGAAACCATTGAAACGCTTCAACCCGCTTTCGGATATCTGCGAGTTTTTCATCAGAGACGGAAATCTTGAGCGGTGTTGGACTGGTCATGGCGGCCTCCCCGGCGAGCGTGATTAATCACGCGCATGCATTCTCGACGAGAATATCTTGGGCGAGGTTAGCTGCGAAAGCAATCGGCGACGTCGGAGAGCCACGCTCGCACCGCGTCCCCTTTTGGGCCGGCTTCTGAATTGCCGTGTCGCAAGAGGATCAGATCGAGCGATGGGACGCAGACGGTGAACTGGCCCTGATAGCCATTGGCAGAGAAGCTGTCCGGCCCCGCGATGCCGAGCCACCAGTGTGCGCCGTAACCCATGGGTTCTTCCGGCGGTGTCGGGGTCGGCGTGCGGGCGTAATCGACCCAACCTTCCGGCAGAATACGCTGCCCGTCCCAGACACCATCGCGCATATACAGCAGTCCGAACCGGGCGAAGTCGCGCGCTGTCGCGTAGCAGAAGGATGAGCCGATAAACGTACCCGCAGGATCAAACTTGGGTTCTGCGGACGTTATCCCGATTGGATCAAACAGTGCGCTGAACATCCAATCTCTGAAATCGTCACCTGTCTTTCCGATGGCGCGTGCTGCGATGCGCGCGACGATATTGCTGGTGCCGCTCGCATAGCTCCAGTGGCTATCAGGGGCATGCTCGAGCGGGAAATTTGCGGCGAAGCCTGCGACGTCATCACTGCCTTTTCCGAAGAGCATTTCGATCACGTCGCTCACGCCTGCATCGATATAGTCTTCGGCAAATTGGAGGCCGCTGGACATACGTAAGAGTTGATCCAGTGTGATCGCTTTTCGGGGATCATCTTGTCTCTGCCATTCGGGAACATCAGCAGGGGCATGGATGTCGATCAGGCCGTCGCGAACCAGAATTCCTACGAGCGCATGGGTGATGCTTTTGGCTTTTGACCAGGATGGAAACGTGGTGGCGGCGTTGCGGTCATCAGTATAGCGTTCGCTCACAATTTGTCCGCGATGGACGGCCAAAAAGGCGTGTGTTTCGCCATGAATTTCGGAATCGGTTTCCGCGAAAACGGTTCCTAGAAGGGCGTTCAGACGCTGCGCGTCAAAGTCTGTTGAGTTGAAATTTTCAGGCCATTTCTGGGTTGGCCATGCTGTCCCGTCTGGCTGTGAGGGCAGGGGGATGAGCGCGCTCAAGCGGCCTCGCTCTGTTCGCCGGCCTCTTCATCATCGAAAATCAGGATATCACCGGGCTGGCAATCCAGTTCGCGGCAAAGCGCCTCCAGAGTCGAGAAGCGCACAGCTTTCGCTTTGCCTGTCTTTAGGATCGAGAGGTTGGCAAGGGTTACGCCGACGCGTTCGGACAGCTCTGTCAGCGACATACGCTTGTCGAGTAAGACACGGTCGAGGGTCACACGAATAGACATCTCTTTGGCCCTCCTAAATCGTCATTTTTTCTTCTTCGCGGAGGCGGGTGCCTTCCTTGAAGACTTGCGCGAGGATGAAGAGCACGATGACGGCCCCCCAGAGCGCAGGGTTGAAACGGATTGTGCCGGATACGCCTTCGCCGAGTGCGCCAGCTGCCCCAAATCCAATGACCAAGACGTTGCGGATCACCTCGATCATGCCGAGTGCCAACGCAATCCGCATGAGACGAGGGCCGTTATCTGGCACGAAAGGATCACCTGCCGCCAATGTTGTCAGAATTCGCCGCAGTTGCGAGCAGACATAGGCGATGCCAACGGCAAAAACCACGAGGCCGATCAGGACAGTTAGCAGCTGTCCCGGTGAGACGCCTTCCGCGAGGGCTTCGCCGAATGGTAGGGTTACGACACCGCCGCTCATCGCGCCCAGCATACCGACGCCGATGACGACCGCGCCAAGCAAGCCAAAAATGATCGCGAGCCAAAACACGACCAGCACCAGTACGGACAAGATGGCAGCCATCGAATTGGTTGGCGTGTCTGACATAAGCGGCCTTTCCTTTGCCTCAGCGTAATTCTATCTGTAAGACATATAACACTTACCGTTAAACGATAAGTATATTTGCTGAGAAAGCAAGAACGGAGCCAAACATGGTGCGAAAGCTGACCCCCGGACGCCTAGTGGCCGCCACGCATAACAAAGGCAAAGTCAAAGAGCTGAAGGATCTGTTCGAGCCGCTCGGGTTTGAGGTCGTGTCAGCCGGGGATTTGGATTTGCCTGAGCCGGAGGAGACGGAGTTTACGTTTGTGGGTAATGCTCTGATTAAAGCGCGGTCTGCTGCGGAAGCCACGGGTGCCCCCGCTTTGTCAGACGATAGTGGTATCGCTGTTACGGCTCTCGGCGGCATGCCGGGCGTTAATACAGCCGACTGGGCCGGGCATCCGCGCGACTTCTACAAAGCGATGGAAAAGGTCGAGAACGAGCTGCAGGCGATCAAAGCAGAGGACCGCAGCGCGAAATTTGTCTGCTGCCTCGCTGTGGTCTGGCCGGATGGGCATGAGGAAACGTTTGAGGGCGAAACTCACGGTACGCTGACTTGGCCGCCGCGCGGTGAGATGGGTTTTGGATTTGATCCCGTTTTTGTGCCGCTGGAGCGCGAAGAGACCTTTGCAGAGCTTGATCCAGCCGAAAAGCATGCGATGAGCCACCGCGCAGATGCGTTTGCGAAATTGAAGGCGGCCCTGCTCTAATGTTGCCTGAGGCTCAAACACTTGCCCCTGATATCGGTGGTGTGGTTGGGCCTGATTTTGGTTTCGGTTTCTACATGCATTGGCCGTACTGTTCGAAGATCTGCCCCTATTGTGATTTCAATGTGTATGCCGCGAAGGATCATGACACGGACCCGCTGCTCCAGGCGATTCTAGATGATATTCGCGCTCATAAGGGTGTGCTTTCCGATCATCCGCCGCTAACGTCGATCTTTCTCGGGGGCGGGACTCCGTCCTTGCTGAAACCCCATGAGATTGAGCAGGTTTTGGTGACGGCCGTTGATACATTCGGCTTGCAAGCAGGCGGTGAGGTGACGATTGAGGTCAATCCTGAGCATGTTGCGGATAGCGATCTTGCGGGCTGGCGCAGCGCTGGGATCAATCGGGTCTCTCTGGGTGTTCAGGCGCTCAATGATGAGGCGCTTAAATTCCTAGGGCGGATACATACGGCAGACGAAGCGGGGGCTGCGGTTGAAACGATTGGCGCGCAGTTTGATAATTTCTCGCTGGACTTGATCTATGCGCGGCCGGGGCAAAGTCTGGCAGATTGGCATGATGAATTGGGTGCGGTCCTTGATCTCGGCGCGCCGCACTTGTCGCTGTATGAACTGACCATTGAAGAGCGCACAGCCTTCGGCAAGCGCGCAGCGCGCGGGAAGCTGACGCCGTTGGAAGATGACGATCAGGCGGACTTGTATGAGGTGACACAGGAAATTTGTCAGGCAGCAGGCTTGCCGGCCTATGAAGTGTCCAACCACGCCCGCAGAGAGGCCTATGAAAGCCAGCATAACCATATTTACTGGGCGAATGGGGACTGGATCGGCGTTGGGCCCGGTGCGCATGGTCGCCTGACTTATGGTGGGCAGCGTTATGCGACAGAAGCGGTGCGGCTGCCGGAAGAGTATATTACAGGCCCGATGCAGAGTCGCAGTGCTTTGGATGCTGTCGACATTGCGCGTGAGCTTTTACCAATGGGTCTGCGTCCGCGGGGTGGATTGGATTTAAGTCGTTTGTATGCGCTGGGGCATTCTCCGCTGTCGCCAGACGATATTTCTATCTTGATTGAAGCAGAGCTAGTTAGACTGGAAAATGATACGCTTATCCTGACAGAAGCAGGGCGTTTAATGGCCGACGGTATCGCCAAACATGTCGCGACGGCCTTGAACATTTAAAGAACAAAAAGCTTGATCTTCTCAAAATCCATCTCTAAGCGGAATTTATGATTCGCTTTTTAGTTGTATTTTTAATATTTCTATCAAATCCGTTGAGCGCTCTCAGTGATACGCTAGCGGGCCCCGTTAAGGCTGAAGTTTTGCGCGTGGTTGATGGAGATACGGTCAAGGTCAGAGCGACCATTTGGGTTGATCAAACGGTTGAGGTCTCTGTGCGTTTACGCGGGATAGACGCGCCTGAAATCTACCGTCCGAAATGCGATGCAGAAAAGGCGCTGGCCCGCACAGCCAAGGCGTCTGTTGCGGCGGTTGCCCCTGTTGGAAGCCAAGTGACGATTTCTGACATCAGTCGGGATAAATATGGCGGTCGCGTTGTTGCGACGGTAATCACCAGTGACGGTGAAACGCTTTCAGAGCGCTTACTTGCGCAAGGTCAGGCGATTCCGATGGGTGCGCCTAAGCCATGGTGCGGCGTTTCCTGAACTTTTTAGGTCGGAATTTCACCATTCCAGAATAAGACGTCGCCTGCGAGATAAAGCGATCCACAGATCAAAATTCGGTCCGGCTGCGTGGCTGCGGCGGCTTTCATCGCATTTCGGAAACTGTCATGGGCTGTCGCGATGGGCAGAACGCGTGCCGCGTAATCGGCTAAATCTTGCGGCGGAGCGCCTGCATGACCGGGGGCATTTGGGCAGGTGTGTACGGCCTCAACTGTGCCCTGAAAGGCATGGAAAAAGCCCGTATGATCCTTACTTGCCATCATCGCGGAAACGAGCACGGTCTTTCCACCCCATGATTTAAGAAGTTTGGCGAGCGCGTTAGCGGCATGAGGGTTATGGCCCCCGTCTAGCCAGACCTCTGCCTCTGTCAGGTCTGTGACAGGCCCTGGCCCTAGGCGCTGCATTCGTGCGGGCCAACTCGCCCTAGCTGCACCTGCACTGATCGCAGCGTCGGAAATATTGAACCCTTCAAGATTGCGCATCGCGAGTCCTGCGAGGGCCGCGTTCTGGCGTTGGTGCGTTCCGGGGAGCGCAATGTTCTCTGGCATGCGTTTAAGGTCATAGAGCGATAGGACTGTGAGCGGGGCTTTCATTCGCTCCGCTTCAGCTTCGATGACTTCGCCGCAGACACGGGCCTGAATAGCGGAGACAACGGGTCGATCCTGCTTGATAATTCCAGCCTTTTCGCCTGCAATTTTGGCGAGATCGGTGCCGAGGAATTGCTTGTGATCATAGTCGACAGGCGTGATGACGCTGAGTAGGGGTTGATCGATCACATTGGTGGCGTCAAAGCGTCCGCCAAGGCCAACTTCAAAGATGAGGAGGTCTGCCGGTGTCTCACTGAAAGCGAGTAGGGCGGCTGCGGTCGTTGCTTCGAAATGTGTGATTTCTTGGCCTTCTAGGGCCTTGTGCGTACGATCCAGAACGTCAATCAGGGCATTGTCGTCAATCAACTTGCCTGCAAGGCGGATACGCTCATTAAAGCGCACGAGATGCGGTGAGATAAAAACGTGGACTTTGAGGCCCGCTGCCTCGGCCATGGCGCGCAGATAGGCGCAGGTTGACCCTTTTCCATTTGTGCCCGCAACGTGAATGACGGGCGGGAGCCGATCTTGCGGCCTGCTGAGCGTTTCGAGACCTTCTTTGATCCGGCCTAAGGAGAGCCCGATCTTTTCCGGGTAAAGGCCTTCAAACCGCTTGAGTGCAGCGTCCACGGCGGGCGCATTGTGGCTCACGGATTAGGTCTCTTAAGCTTTTGGCGCTGGTGCATCAGCGGACGGTGCACTGACGGGGATATTGGCCATGTCTTTGTCCGACGCAGCGCGTTCCGGCATCAAATGGCCAAGCACGCGGGCCAGCGTGGCTTTCAATTCCCGGCGATCGGCAACGATATCGACCGCGCCTTTCTCACGCAGGAATTCGGACCGTTGGAACCCTTCTGGCAGTTTCTCGCGAATGGTCTGCTCAATCACGCGGGGGCCTGAAAACGCAATCATTGCCCCGGGTTCTGCGATATGGATGTCGCCCAGCATGGCGTAAGAGGCTGAAACGCCACCTGAGGTCGGATCGCACAGGACGACGATGTAGGGCAGGCCTGCGTCTTTGACTTCCTGAATGGCGAGTGTGGTGCGCGGCATCTGCATGAGGGAGAGCGTGCCCTCTTGCATGCGCGCGCCGCCGGAGGCGGTACAGATCACAAAGGCGGCTTTGCGGGCAACAGCCATTTGTGCGGCAGCGATGAAAGCTTCGCCTGCAGCCATACCGAGCGATCCGCCCATGAAGGCAAAGTCTTGGACGAGGACGACGGTTGGCACACCATCAATGCGCCCGAACCCGGCGGCCATACAGTCATCCTGTTTGATGGCTGGTGCCTCGCCAGCGACCTCTTCCTTTTCGCGCTTGGTTAGTTTGGCTTTTGCGGCCTTAATGCGGGCCGGATAGGCTTTGTCATCTTTGAATTTGAGCGGATCAGCGGGCACGCTCGGTAGCGGGATGGCCTCCCAGCGCTCGTCATCGAAGAAAAGACGAAAACGGCGGCGGGGTGAGATGCGCAAATGCGCACCAGCAGGCGTGACATACCAGCTTTCTTCCAGATCAGAGCGGTAAACCAACTCGCCTGATTCAGGACACTTCACCCACAGATTTTCCGGTGTGTCTTTCTTGGTTCCCGACAGAAGGCCTTTCAGGCCCGGTGTTCGGAAATTAGTCAGCCAGTTCATCGCTCTGCGACTCCCTTGTCACCCGATGCGGGTGGTTTGACAGCTGCGCTATGATTTTAGCGCGTTACTCAACTCATGGGCCAGCTTGCCCATTCCTTCGATGGCAATGTGAGGCGTTCCGGCTTCACTTGCAAGTCTTGCTTGTTCGACAAAGGCAGAGCCGACGACGACGCCGTCTGCGATCTTGCCCATGGCGGCGGCTTGCGAACCTGTTTTGATGCCAAATCCGACGCAGACCGGCAGGCTGGATACGCGCTGCGCCATTTCGATGCCATCGCGGATGTCTTCGGGATTGGCCGATCCTGATCCAGTCACGCCTGCAACGGCGACATAGTAGAGGAAGCCGCTCGCACCTTCGGCCACTTTCGCCATGCGGGCTTCATGGGTGGTCGGCGTGGCGAGGCGGATAACTGAGAGATCGTGCTTGGCGTAAGCGTCACGGACGGGCTGATCTTCCTCCGGGGGCAGATCGACGAGGATCGTGCCGTCGATTCCCGCGTCCGAAAGTGCTGCAGCAAACGCCTCATAGCCCATAATGTGGACGGGGTTGGCATAGCCCATCAGGATCAGTGGGGTGTCCTGATCGTCTTCGCGAAAGCGTTTGGCCAAGGCGAGAACGTCATTGAGCGTAGTCTTATTGGCGAGGGCGCGAAGACCTGCTTTCTGGATCGCCGGACCGTCTGCCATTGGATCGGTGAACGGCGCGCCAAGCTCGATCACGTCCGCGCCATTGTCGCGTAGCGCGCAGAGCGCTTGATATGATGTTTCCAAGTCGGGATCGCCTGCCATCAGGTAAGCTACCAGTGCGGCGCGGCCCTCAGCTTTGACGGTCTCAAAGCGGGCCGAAATGCGGGAAGTGGGCATTTAGTCTGTGTCCGTATTCTCTTTCACCCATGCCTCATACGGCGCATTCACGGCGGTGCAAGGCATGGCGATGATCGCGGGCACATCATAGGGATGATGCTCGCTGACGAGGGCTTCAATCTTGGCGAAATTTGCTGTCGGAGCTTTCAGCCAGAGGATGTACTCAAAGGCCTGCTCGACGACGCCCTTCCAGCGATAGGTGGACTGGATCGGTCCTTCGATATTGGCGCAGGCGGCTGCGCGTGTGTCGATGGCGATATCGGCAATGTCGGCGGCAACGCGTTGGCTGGGGCATGTGATGCGGATAAGGGTGAGGTCGGTCATAACGCCTCTTCGAACGTGTAGCGTTTCTCGTCAACGCTAACTTTCGGTACGCGTCTCGTTACCTCGAACATGTCATAGCCTTGTTTGAGATTGATCCAGAAGTCGACCCAAGGATGATCGCCCAAGTCAATCATCGCCTGGTCGGTCATTCTGAATGGGAAAATATGGACGGACACGGCGTCCTGTCCGTTTTCCAACGCGTGTTCGACGGCAGCGTAAATCTTCTCAATTCTGGGATCTGTCATGGCGTAGCAGCCGATAGAAGCGCACGCGCCATGCACCATGAGATAGCTTCCTGTTCGACCGTGGGATCGGTCATATCGATTGGGAAATCCCAGATTAAACGACAGATGGTAAGACGAGTTAGGATTGAGACTGCCGAGTCGGACCCGGTAAAACCCTTCGGGTGATTGGCCGTCTCCTTCCCGGAGCTTTGGTCCTAGGTCTCCTGACCAACGACAGATCGGGAAGACTTCAGCTAGAGCATAAGCGGCCTTTGCTTCTGGTTTCAGCCAGAGTTCCAGTTCGTTTTCCTTCTTGAAAATTCTGATGAACACGTCCGTACCGGGATCAAGATCGGCATAGTGATTGTCTAGACTGTCTGCCGGGGTCTGGGAGCACGCGTTTAGGGTGGCCGCACAGATTAGCATAATTAAAGCAAATGCGTGTCTCATGACCCTCCTCTCCAAGCTGATCGTATCTACAGTCTTCTTTGACGAGCGCGAACGATCGCATGGAAATCAATCCGGATTGTGGCAAACAATACAGATCTTGTTTCCATCTAGATCCCGAAAATAGGCACCGTAAAAATTGGGGTGGTAGTGTGGTCGCAGACCGGGATGGCCTTCATCGACTGCGCCGCTGTTGAGGGCGAGGGCGTGGACTTGGTCAACTTTGTCGCGGCTATTGGCCAGAAGGGCCAGCATTTGCCCATTTCCGGATGTCTGTGCGCGACCATTTTCAGGCTTCGCCAGTGCGATCAGTGGGCGGAATCCCCCTGCGCCATGCCACATCGCAAATGTCTTTGAGCGTTCAGCGGGAACGCGCTGCAGGTCCAATGCCTCAAACAGCGGTGCATAGAACGAAATCGCGCGATCTAGATCATCCGTTCCAAGCGTGACGTGCGAAATCACATCTCGACCCCGAGCGCTTCGGCGACGCTGAAGACGTCTTTGTCGCCGCGGCCGCACATGTTGAGGATCAGGAGGCCGTCTTTGCCGAGGTCTTGTGCGACTTCGCCGACGCGGGCGAGGGCGTGGCTTGGTTCAAGGGCTGGGATAATGCCTTCGAGTTTTGAGCAGAGCTGGAAGGCCGCAAGGGCCTCTTTATCCGTACACGTGAGATATTCCGCGCGACCTGTCTCCTTAAGGAAAGCGTGCTCCGGTCCAATGCCGGGATAATCGAGGCCTGCGCTGATCGAGTGCGCGTCGATGATCTGACCGTCGCCGGTTTGCAGGAGGTAAGTCTTGTTGCCGTGCAGGATGCCGGGTGCGCCGCCATTTAGAGCGGCAGCATGCTGGCCCGTTTCAACGCCGTGACCGGACGCTTCAACGCCGACCATGCGCACGCTTTCGTCCTCAATAAAGGGATGGAACAGGCCGATCGCGTTTGATCCGCCACCGATACAGGCCATGACCACGTCCGGAAGGCGGCCTTCGCGTTGTACGATCTGTTCACGCGCTTCGCGGCCGATCACGCTCTGAAAATCGCGGACCATTTCGGGGTAAGGGGCAGGGCCTGCCGCTGTACCGATACAATAGAACGTATCGTTCACGTTTGTGACCCAGTCGCGCAGCGCTTCGTTCATGGCGTCTTTCAGGGTGCCTGTGCCACTGGAGACCGGCACGATCTCTGCGCCGAGAAGTTTCATTCTGAAGACGTTGGGTTTCTGGCGCTCAACGTCCGTTTCGCCCATGAAAACAACGCATTTCAGGCCAAAACGCGCACAGACTGTGGCCGTAGCCACGCCGTGCTGGCCTGCGCCGGTTTCAGCGATGATGCGGGTTTTTCCCATGCGCATAGCGAGGAGGACCTGGCCCAGCACATTATTGATCTTGTGCGCGCCGGTATGATTGAGTTCGTCGCGTTTGAAATAGATTTTCGCACCGGAGTAATGCTCGGTCAGACGCTCTGCGAAATAGAGTGGGCTGGGGCGGCCGACGTAATACTTCCAAAGATCATCCATTTGTGCCGCGAAAGCCGGGTCTTCTTTCGCCGCGCGATATTCTGCGTCGAGATCGAG
>JBCBCO010000057.1:0-12961 GCA_038630445.1 Pseudomonadota bacterium
TGAAGCGGTAAAAGATGGATTTAGAGGCCTATAATTCGTTTTGCGGCAGCCTGACCGCGACGAGCCATGTCGTTCAGTGGGGTGGGGCGCATGTCTGGAAAGTGGCTGGAAAAGTGTTTGCTGTTGGTGGCTGGAATGAGGGAGATCGGCTGGCAGTGACGTTCAAGGTGACGCCGCTATCCTATGATATTCTGAAAGAGCAACCGGGCTTGCGGCCTGCGCCATATCTGGCGTCGCGGGGTATGACGTGGATACAGGATTATGCTGAACCCGGCCTCGATGATGAGGCGCTGCGGGATTATTTGCGCGCGAGCCACGGGTTGGTGGCGTCGGGTTTGAGCAAGAAGAAGCAGCGGGAATTTGGTCTGTTAGTTGATGACTGACCCGCAGATTTAGGCCTTCGCTACGGCGGCTTTGAGGTCGGTCTGAGCGGTTCTGATGGCGGATTGGATCGCGCTTTTCCAGTCTTCGACTGTTTCTGCGTTTTGAGCGGCTTCCGGGAAGGTGACGGAGCGCGAGGCATTCACGCAGCCGCCTTCGCCTTTGACGAAACCTGCCACAGCTTCCGACGCACCTGCACCTTGGGCGCCGTAACCGGGGACGAGGAAGAGGGCGTCGGGGGACAAGCTGCGCAAGTGGCGGGCTTCATCGGGGCCTGTTGCGCCTGTAACGAGCATAAGCCCGGACCAACCGCTGTCGCCTTTGAGGCGCTCGACCATCGGGGCGAGGCTTTTGACCACGCGGGCATAGAGGGGGACACCCTCTACGTCGCGGGCCTGATAGTCTGCGCTGCCGGGGTTTGAGGTGCGGGCCAGAACGATGACTCCTTTGCCGCTGTCTTCTGCGGCGCGCACATGCGGTTCCAGTGTGTCGAGCCCCATGTATGGATTTACGGTGAGGGCGTTGCAGGCGAAGGGGGAGTCAGTTTTCAAGTAGGCGCTGGCATAGCCTTCGGCGGTAGAGCCAATATCCCCGCGTTTGGCATCCATCAGGACGATCAGACCAGCCTCTTTCGCAGCATCGCAGACGCGGGCGAGGGCGCGCGTGCCTTCCCAGCCATGGCGTTCGAAGAGGCCGGCTTGGGGTTTGACGATGCCGGCTTGGCCTGCTGTGGTTCGTGCAACGGCGATGCCCCAGTTTTCGAGGCCTTCTGGCGTGTCGCCCCCAAAAAGATCAGGGATACGACCTGCATGCGGATCTATACCAACGCAGAGCGGGCCAAGCTCTCGGGTCGCGGCGATAAGACGGTCGGCAAAGATCAATTTTCTCTCACATCGCAAGCGACTTTGACGACTTGTAGATTTCGGCGCACTTCATCCGCGTTGCGGCCATAACTTGTGGGTTGGAAAGACTGCGGGCGATCACCGACTATGGTGACGCCTTCCTCGCGGAGAAAGCGGGCAACCGTCTCGGGTGAAGCGGTGTAGATCCGTCCACGGCGCGGGCTTTCAGCGATCACAACGCCACGGACCCGGCCGTTGCTGTCATAGACAGGCCCGCCGCTGAGACCGCCAAGCGTTCCGCTCAGACCGCGGGTCCGGCCCGTTTCCGCCCAGGTCAGCACAGACTCACGTCCTGATCTGAGGCCACGGGTTTCCAGATTGGAGCGATCAAAGAGCCGTGAAACGACCTCGCCCGGACGACCCTGAGGGTAGCCGACATGATAGCCATAGGTGCCAATGCGGAGATTGCTATTTGTATCGAGCGCAACCGGGTTTCGGCTGCTGCCGGTTTGCAGGAGCGCGAGATCGAAATTGTCTGAAAGAGACACGCTCTGCACCGGGACATATCGATTGGGCGCAACCAGAAGGGAAACACGGTCACAGCCGTCGACGACATGGCGGGCGGTGAGCCATTGGCCGTCTTCATTGATGGCGAAGGCTGTGCCGACTCCGTCCATGGGCTGGGTGACTTGAACCAGAACGCGCTCGTCAAACGGTGAGGCTGGCGGGAGCATCGCGCCCTCTTGCGCAAACACTTCCGGTGGAGGCGGTGGCGCGCTTTGATCCGGTGAGGTTCCGAATATGCCGATCAGGACTGCTGCGAGTGCAAGCAGGTAGATCACCCAATCCGGAATAAGTTTCGTCACGCGCTCAGTGGCCTTTCTCGTCTAGAACCTGTGCAGTTCCGGGTCCCAGAGGCCTGCTGCTAGAAGCATCGCCACGGAGACTTTTGATGCGATCAGAACAATTGCGGCCCCGGCTTCATCGGCTTCGATTCTCTTTGGAATATCGTGCAGGATCATGTCGATAATGCGGTAGGTCAGTAATTGTAGGATCAGAGCGACGACCCCCCACAAGAGTAGATCAAAGGGCCCGAGACTGGAGGCGAGACACGATGCGATGGGAATAGCAAGCCCGACAATTGCACCAGCAAGGGCCAATCCTGCCGATCCGTTTCCACCCCTGACCAAGGCCAATTCCCGCCAAGGCGTGAGCAGAATGTAGACTGTGCTGGCAGCCAAGAGCAGAACACCTGCGATCGCTGTCATGAAAATAAATGTCGGGAAACTTTGCTGAAAGGCTTGAAGCGTCGCCATCATAATCGGAATTCCTACCTGTCATCCTGACCTAAGTTCGTCTAACCACACTGCGAACCGTACTCAAGAGACAAAGGTGTAACATGCTTGAAGGAAAAACAGCGCTTGTGACAGGCTCAACCAGCGGCATCGGTTTGGGAATCGCAAAAGCGTTCGCGGCCAAAGGCGCTGACGTGGTTTTGAGCGGCTTGGCAAGCGATGAAGAAGTTGAGGCACTTAAGAAGGAGTTGAGCGATCTCTATGGTGTCAAAGTCGGATTTTCAGGCGCTAATCTAACCGATACTGATGCCATTGAGGGCATGATGGGCTATGTTGCGCGTGATTTTGGCGGGGCGGATATTCTGGTGAATAATGCAGGCGTACAGCATGTTTCGCCGATTGAGGACTTCCCGGTCGCCAAATGGGACTTGATTATCGCGCTGAACCTAACAGCAGCCTTCCATACGACACGCATGGCGATTGAGGGGATGAAAGAAAAGGGCTGGGGGCGGATTATCAATACCGCGTCTGCTCACGCGCTCGTCGCTTCGCCGTTCAAATCGGCCTATGTGGCGGCAAAGCACGGGATTGCGGGGCTGACAAAGGTTGTTGCTCTGGAAGGGGCAGAGCACGGTGTGCGCTGCAATGCGATTTGTCCGGGCTATGTCTACACGCCGCTGGTCGAGGGGCAGGTCGCGGACACAGCTAAAGCACGTGGCATGACGGAGGAAGAGGTGAAGCGGGATGTTCTGCTGGCGGCTCAGCCGACAAAGGAATTCGTTACGACCGAGCAGATTGGCGACATGGCAGTCTTTTTGTGCTCTGATGGCGGTGCAAGTATGAATGGCTCCATTATTCAGATGGATGGTGGTTGGACCGCGCAATAGGGAGGAAGCTATGCGGCACACGGATCAACAGGTGGCAGACTGGCACCGCGACGGGGCTGTGCTGTTGTCTGAGTTTTTGACGGCTGACGAGATTGCCCCGTGTCATGCGGACATGGTGGCGCTTTATGGCGATAAGACCCCTGAAACGCGAGAAGCCAAACAAGACGATCATGGCGGGCAGGTCGGAACCTTCAGCATGAAGCAGTTCCGCAATAATGAGGATATGCCGTTCAGCTGTTCACCGGCCCTGAACATGATTGGCTTACATCCTGCGCTGATTGCCATGGCGAAGGCGGCGCTGGGTACTGATGATGTGCATCTGTATCAGTCTCACTCCTGGGCGAAATATACCGGTGGTGCGGATTTTGAGCAGCCTTTTCATTGTGATTTTAAGAACCACACGCTCACGGTGCCGTCTGAAGAGGCGGGGCTGCGCACGATCAATTTCATGATCTATCTCAGCGACGTTGATCTCGACGATGGCGCGATCAGCTATGTTCCTCTGCCGGACAGTGATCCGATTACCGGACCAAACCGTGAGATGTTTCTGGATACAGATATCGAGACCCAGAAGAAATTACGGGCAGTCGAGAAGCGCGGTGTTGGCAAAGCGGGATCGGTTTTCGCTTATGGCATCGATGTCTATCACCGTGGCATGAACCTGGTTCGCACTGATGGGTATCGCTACACGCTGACGGCGAGCTATAAGGCCAAAGGCAATGACATGATCGGCTGGTCGGCCTGGCCGTGGAGCTTCATGAAGCCTTGGCATTTGATCATGGACAATGCCTCGCCGGAGCAGCTGGCGTGTCTCGGTGTCCCGCGACCGGGTGATCCTTTCTGGACGGAGCGGACGCTGGAGCGAGTAAAGCTCCGCTGGCCGGATATGAATTTATCGGCGTATGAGATGGCGCTTGCCGCTTAGGGGAGCGGCCTAAAGCTGGAAGACTTTTGACGGTTGGAAGCGTCCGGCGCGGACCTCGCCCAGAGCGACGGCTTGCGTGTCATACATGGCAAGCGTTAGGCGGTCGTCGGAGTCTTGATCGCGATCCTGTTTCCATTGCTCGACAGTGTGCGGCAGCAACAGGATTTCTCGTCCCTGCTTGATGGCGGCGGCATCGTCTGAACTCACGGCGACTTGTGGGATGTCATCAATCACGGTTTGCAGAGGCTGCAGCTTCTCTTTCAGGGCCGCAGGATCGCTTTCCAGCGCTTCGAGATCGGAGAGGCTGACCGCACGCGCCTCGTCCATCGCGCCGACACGGGTGCGGCGGAGCTGTGAGACGTGGCCTTCTGCGCCCAGAGCTTGCGCAACATCGCGGGCCATGGCGCGCACATAGAAGCCTTTGCCGGAGACGACGCGGATTGTGGCGTAGTCGGTGTCATGGTTTGCGACCAGCTCTGCTTCGTAGACCGTCACTTCGCGGGACGGGATCTCGAAAGTTTCACCGTCGCGGGCAAGATCATAGGCGCGTTCGCCGTCGACTTTTATAGCAGAATATTTTGGTGGAATCTGTTGGATATTACCGATGAAGTCCGGAAGGATAGCTTTGATCTCTTCGGGTGAGGGGCGCACGTCCGATGTCGCTGTGACCGTGCCTTCTTTGTCGTGGCTTTCGGTAGAGGTGCCCCACTCGATGGTGAAGATATATTCCTTATCACAATCCATTGCCCATTGCGCGGTCTTGGTGGCTTCCCCGAAAGCGATGGGCAGAATCCCGTCAGCCAGTGGATCGAGCGTGCCGCCATGCCCGGCCTTTTGTGCATTATACAGCCGTTTTAGCCGTCCGACGACCTGAGTCGAGGTGATGTCGATGGGTTTGTCGACTGCAAGCCAACCATGCACAGGATCGCCTTTGCGTTTTCGTTGACGCCCCATCATAGCCTCCGCACACACTGCCAAAACGAAAGCGAGAGCGCCTACGCCTCTGTTTTTAAGAGGTCAATACTATCGCAACTAGTTTTCCGAACGGACGGGTAGATCAGTATTGGCGAAATCGACTTCATCGCTTTCACTGATGCCCAATATATCACGAACCGTGATCAGTCGTTTTTCTTTTTCGACGGCTTCTGAGAAGTCATTCAAAATCGTGTGCCATGCGAAGACGTCCGTCATATCGAAAACGTCCTCGGCATGGAGGTCACGCCGACTACGGATACAGATAACATCACCGATGCCACCATCGCGGTCAGCGTAAACAGTTCCGCGAGCTGTTGCTTGTTGATTCTGCCGGTTTGCGAACTGCATCAGGTCGTCTGCGTTGAGAGGCGCCGCCGTTTGGCAGGCGCTAAAAATCGTAATGTCGCATGCAAAATCAGGTTGAGCGCACTGGCTCAGCACGAGCCTGTAGCCCTGGTCTTCGAATTCAGCTGAGATCATCGGCTCGCCAAAGACGAGCACGCTATCGCGGATGTACGCGCCGCGATCGCGCAACTCTTTCATGGCCTCCTGTGCGGTGACAGGCTCGGCAGCGGCGACTGGCGCAAAGAGTGCGCAAAATCCTAAAATGACTTTTTTCATGAAAACCTCGCATCTGATATAATAGGGCTGACTGCTGTTTTTGAAACCAGAAAGCACATAACAGATGCGTTATATTGACCTTTACGTGAACGTAAGCCTTGCTTTTGTTGCTCGCCTCCGCTAGCTGCGAGCCGTTAGCAACAACTGACACATTCTAATCACTAGGAGAAACCCATGAAGGTCCTCGTTCCTGTCAAACGGGTCATCGATTACAACGTAAAAGTCCGTGTGAAATCGGACCAGAGCGGTGTTGATCTGGCCAATGTAAAAATGTCCATGAACCCGTTCGATGAGATCTCGGTCGAAGAAGCTGTTCGCATGAAAGAGGCGGGCACGGTGACTGAAATCGTTGTCGTCTCAATTGGACCACAACAGGCGCAGGAAACGATCCGGACCGCTCTCGCTATGGGGGCTGATCGCGGTATTCTGGTTAAAACAGATGACATGGTTGAGCCGCTGGCTGTTGCGAAAGTGCTCGCGAAAGTGGTTGAGGAAGAGACCCCGGATATGGTCATCCTCGGCAAGCAGGCGATTGATGATGACGCGAACCAAACCGGTCAAATGCTGGGTGCGCTGCTTGGCTGGCCGCAGGGCACATTTGCCTCTGAGGTGAAGAGTGACGGTGGCAAAGTTCACGTCACGCGCGAGATCGATGGTGGTCTGCAAACCGTTGCGCTGGAAGGCAATGCGATCGTCACCACTGACCTTCGCTTGAACGAGCCGCGCTACGCGTCTCTGCCGAACATTATGAAGGCCAAGAAAAAGCCGATCGATATGAAAGCACCAGAAGATTACGGTGTCGATTTGTCGCCACGTCTGACCATTGTTAAGGTGACTGAGCCGCCTGTTCGTGAGGCTGGTGAGAAGGTCGAAGACGTCTCGACGCTTGTTGGTAAACTGAAAACTGCAGGAGCTGTATAATGGCTGTTCTGGTAATTGCTGATCACGATAATTCCGCGCTGAGCGATGCGACTGCGAAGACTGTGACTGCTGCTGGTAAATTCGGCGGCGACATTGACATTCTGGTCGCTGGTAAAGGCGCTGGTGACGTTGCTGCGGCAGCTGCGAAAATCTCCGGTGTGCGCAAGGTTCTTCACGTCGATGGCGACGCTTATGAGCATCAACTCGCCGAAGCGATGGAAGCGCTGATCGTGCCGATGATGGGTGGCTATGACGCACTGTTCGCGCCGGCCACGACAATGGGCAAAAACGTGACCCCACGTATCGCGGCCAAGCTTGATGTCATGCAGCTGTCTGACATTACAGGCATCGAAGGCACCGACACGTTCGAGCGCCCGATCTATGCGGGTAACGCAATCATGACAGTGACGTCTGCGGATGCGAAGAAAGTCGTGACGGTTCGCGGGACGGCCTTTGACGCGGCTCCTGAGGGTGGCTCTGCTGCCGTTGAAAGCGTTGATCCAGCCGCTGGCCCGTTCAAGTCTGAGTTCGTTTCTGAAGAGATGGTCGAGAGTGACCGTCCAGACCTGACGGCTGCGAAGCGCGTTGTTTCCGGTGGTCGTGCGCTTGGCTCTGCTGAAGAGTTTGAGCGCATCATGAACCCGCTCGCTGATAAGCTCGGCGCAGCTGTGGGTGCGTCCCGTGCCGCTGTTGATGCGGGTTATGCGCCGAACGATTATCAGGTCGGCCAGACCGGTAAGATTGTTGCGCCAGAGCTCTATGTCGCCGTCGGTATTTCTGGTGCGATCCAGCACCTTGCTGGTATGAAAGACTCCAAGATCATTGTTGCCATCAACAAAGACGAGGAAGCGCCAATCTTCCAAGTTGCGGATTACGGCCTGGTCGCTGACCTCTTTAATGCTGTGCCAGAGCTGACAGACGCACTTTAGAAGCAGACATACAAACGAATGAGAAAGCCCTTGCGAAAGCAGGGGCTTTTTTATTTGGCGACGGTGGTAATTATGGTAGTTTAAGTACATGACCAGACATGAAATTATCGAATTTTACAACTCAGTCTCAAGTTTCGCTGTTCCGAATAGAGAAGAAATTGAGCGCGTTAACGCCCTGTCACCGAAAGACCGCGGGGCATTATTGGAGTATATTTTAGAGAAATCGGAAGAGTCCGGTATCTACGAGGGGACCGTAGAAGACATCTGGCAAGAGGCGCGTGAGCGTTATTCGAAAAAGCTAGCCGCAGAATAATGGGCTATCAGCTTACGCGCAAAGCACGCGATGACTTGTTAGACGTGTTTGATTATGGACTGCTTAGATACGGAGAAAACTCGGCCATTCGCTATCGTGAAAGTCTGTTTCAACTCTTTGATAGACTAGACCAATTTCCTGAAATTGGTGTTGCTTTAGAGCATGGAGACAACCGTCGCCGTTTTCCGCATTGGCCTTACCTGATTTTCTATAAAACTATCGATGGTCATATTTTGATAACGGGTATCAAGCACGGTCGACAGGATTGGAAAGACGTCGAGAGTTGATCCCATGCGAACTGAAATTGCGAAACATCTCGATCATGATCCGAATTTTGAGTGGCGCGGGCAGACTGTCACGCGGATCGAGAATCTGTCTGATATCGTCTTTGCATTGGCGCTGGGTATGTTGTTACTGACTGGTACGCCGCCGCAGACATTTTCTGAGCTTGTCACCTTTTTGATCAACATTGTTCCCGTGGCCGCGGGCTTTTTGATCCTGTTTATGATCTGGAATGCGCACTTTGTCTTTTTCCGGCGTTACGGCATCGCGGATAATACGGTTGTTCTTTTGAACGCGCTTCTTTTGCTTATGGTCCTGTTTTTTGCCTATCCGCTGCGGTTCATTTTTGATGGTCTGTTCGGGTATATTATCGGCTCGATGACCGGGGACTTTGCGCGGCTCGTGGCGGCCGATATGATGTTGGTGAACTCGACGCGCAGTATGGCCATATTCGGTGTTGGGTATGCGGTGATCTACACGCTTCTGAGCTTTATGTATGCGCACGCTTTTGCAAGAAGCGATGTTATTGGTCTATCAGACAAAGAACGCATCATCACGCGTCAGACGATTTGGATTTATCGTAGTCAGGTCCTTGTCGCGCTTGGGGTTGTTGCCTGTGCCTTATTCACACCGCTTGGGCCGTTTTCCGGATTTCTGCTGATCCTGAATTGGCCGAACTCGATCATTGCGTCGAAACTCATTGGGCGTGAGCAAAAACCACAGCCGGCAGCGGTCCTGCATGCGGGAGTTGATGAGTAGTGGCGGCTCAGATTTAGCCGACTGCGTCTGTGACCTGGGTCGGGTCTTTGACAGGCAACCGTCCGGTAATCTCGTTCAGCAGCTGCAGGTCAAAGCGTTGGCCTGAAACGTTTTCGAGCGCTTCGCGGATCGGTTTGGCGATTGTCTGGCCGTCTTGTGAAAACCGCAGGGACAAGTTTGCGGCCTCTGCGTAGAGCGCCTGAGCGTCCTCAAACTGTTGGCTCGCTTCTGCGCAGGCGGCGTTATTATGTATGACCGACGGGGCCTGTGGATAAGACTCTGCCATGGCTTGCCACAAGCCGCAGGATTGCGCGGGATTTTTCAGGCCAAGATCAACCGCCTGTTCAAAGCGCGGGTCGGCCATAACCATAGGATCCAGCGCGTCTTTCATGAACTTTGCTTTCACTGTGGCGTTACGCGGTGCAATATCGCGCCGGATCGGGCGCAGCGTATCTGACAAGGCTTCGATAATGAGTTCACGCGGAGCGTCGTAGAAGACGGGTGTGAAGCCAGCGCTGTAGCGACGTTTGGCGCGTCTGCGCTTCTTATCATCATCGTATTCGGCCACAACACCGATTTCTTCGCAGACACTTGAAGAGGCATCGCCGAAATAAGTATCAGCGAACAGAACTTCGCCGGTGCCGATTTCGATAAGACGCGGTGATACGGAAACGCGGACTTCCTGATGGTAGCAAATCTCTTCGACGTCGGCGCGGGTTTCGCAATCGAACAGACCGTCCCATTCGATGCACTTCTTACGCGTGCGAAAGTCTTCCCAAGCGGAATAGTCGATCACGTCGATGTCGCCGCCGTAAACGCCGGACTGGATATTCGGGTCTGGATCAGCGTAAGCGGCTAGAGAGAACCACGGCTCGCCATCGAAGATCGTATTGATGAGCATCGTCTCAAACTGACGCGTGTACCAACGGCTTCCAGGGCCTGCGAAGCGTTCGACCGCGACATTTCGTGTGGCGGCGGCTTCAATATTGTCCGGCATCAGGCGGGCTTCATATTTGATGCCCGGCGTTGAACAGGCTGCAAGTGCAGCCAAAGAGATCGCACTTAGTAAAACCTGTTTTGTCATCACACATCCTCCAGCAGATTAGAGCTTAGACTGTGACACGGCCTCTGAATGCTTCCTGAATACACTTGGGTGATCTTGGGGCAGGACAGTGACACCGAAATTTACATGAAAATAGCTCATTCCATTACGTTAACGTCAAGATTCGGCCTTTATCGTTTAGGTAATGGGAGAGACAATAATGCTGAGATGGCCAAAATCGATTGGGATTTGTATGCTCACTCTTCTAGTCCTGTCAGCATGTGGACAGGATCAAGGGAAGAGCGACGACCTTATTTTGGCCGAGACTGCGTGCGCGCAAGATATCCGCCGTAGCTGTTCGCGTATCGAGCAGTCTTATTTTGCCAAATTGATGACGCTCAATCTTGAGGGTTTCGAGCGTGAGGTTTGCACAAACAATGATGCCGAAGCGTTCTGCGTCTCTATGGATCAAATGCTAAAAGCGTCTTTGCGCAGAGACCCTGATACACTTGTAAAAGATACACCTGAGGCGCTTTTGTCGGCTGTTGACTATGGATGCCAGCAGGGCAGCCTTAGAGCGTGTTTAGCAGCCTCAAGCATGGTGTCGCATAGTCGGGGCACTAAGGATTTCAATCATATTGACCTAAAACCCGATTTTGATCGCTCTCTTCAATACGACTTCGCTGCCTGCGATTTAGGTCAATATTTCGCCTGTAATACGATCAAAAATCGTTACTTTGACGGGCAGGGACTGAATAAGAGTATGATCGAAAGAGACCCTGCAGCGTTTGAAGGCTATGCCAGGCGCCGGGGGCAGATTGAAACATATTTGCTCGATCGCTGCGAGGATGGGCACATGGGATCGTGCGGGCGGATTGGTTGGAATTATGGCCTATTCGGACATTCAAAGCTGAAGCAATACGGGGTTGAGCCAAAAATCGATGAAGCGCTTCGTCTGTTAAATAAGGCTTGCGAAGGTGGTCATGCAGAATCGTGTCAGAATCTCTCTGATCTTTATCGTGAAGGGAACAAGGTAGAGGTCGATACTGAGGTCGCCGAGAATTATAGCCGTCTAGGGTGCGAAGCTGGCGGACAACCAGCCTGTTTGGCGCTCTACCGTGTGTATCAGGAGACGGATGCGGCCAAAGCGAGAGAGTATTTAAAGATGGGATGCGGAAAGACAGACTTCGAAAAAGACCCTGACTCCCTTCAAAGCCTTGGCGATTATCTGTGTAGAGGCCTCTAGAGATTCAATCTTGCCGCCACGATAGGGTTGCGGGTGCGCCTTGGTGGCTTCAAATGAGGACGCAGACAAGATTTAGGAGAGGTTCCCATGAGCGCAGTTGATCCCCTGTTCAAGCCAATGACCATTCGCGGGATGACGATCCCGAACCGGATCGTGATGGCGCCGATGACACGGTCCTTCTCGCCGGGCGGTGTACCGGGCCAAGACGTGGTCGATTATTATGAGCGCCGCGGTGACGCTGATGTCGGCCTCATCATTACAGAGGGCACAACGGTAGATCGAGGCGGTGCCTCGAATGATCCACGCGTCCCCAACTTTCATAGCGATGCCGCCTTGGCAGGGTGGGAGAGCGTTGTCGACGCTGTGCACAAGACGCCGGGCAAGATTGCGCCGCAGCTTTGGCATGTTGGAATGATGCGCAAGCCGGGCACGGGGCCGGACCCGGATGCGGTCTCCGACAGTCCCTCTGGGCGTACGCATAAAGGCAAGCAGGTCCAGCCCGAACCAAGCGATAGTGAAGTCGCCGACATGGTGATGGCCTACGCCAATGCCGCCGGTGAGGCGAAGCGGTTGGGTTTTGACTGTATCGAAATTCACGGTGCGCATGGCTACCTGATCGACGAGTTTTTCTGGGGCGTGATGAATACGCGCTCTGATAAGTATGGCGGGGACTTGGTCGCCCGTGCGACCTTTGCCGGTGAAGTCATCGCCGAATGTCGCAAACAGGTCGGCGAAGACATGCCGATCATCCTGCGTTGGTCGCAGTGGAAGCAACAGGAGTATACCGCACGCCTCGCTGAAACACCGCAAGAGATGGAAGCGTTTTTGCGCGTGTTCGTCGATGCGGGTGTGGACGTATTGCATGCAAGCCAGCGCCGCTGGTGGGAGCCTGAATTCCCCGAAGTGGACGGTGAGCAGGGTATGAACCTCGCCGGATGGTGCAAGAAGCTGACGGGCCTGCCGTCGATTACCGTTGGGTCTGTTGGACTGTCCTCTGACTTTGTCGGCGCGTTCCGGGGCGAGGATTCCAAAACGCAGCCAATCTCTGCTGTCATTGAGCGGTTGGACAAAGGCGAGTTCGACATGGTCGCGATTGGCAGAGCGCTTTTGCAGGATCCACTCTGGGCGCAAAAGGTCAAGGATGGGCGTACCGATGAGTTGGCCGACTATGACGCAAAGGCGCTCGCTACGCTTTATTGATCGATAACAAAGCTTTGGCGTAACACAATTATCAACATGAACATCGCTCGGCTGGAAAACCAAATAGTGATTGTTTCGCAAACAGTAGGCGTTTCGGTTTATGATTTTGATTTCGATCTCAACTTCCAAACGTCGCACCCTTATGCCTTCGATCGTGAAGAGACCTGTATCCTTCGGATTGGCGCCATTGACGACTATGACATTGAATTTGCCGAAAAGTTAGAACTCGGTCTGCGCCTAATTAACGATCCCCAGCAGCATCGAATGGCGAGTTCGACATGGTCGCGATTGGCAGAGCGCTTTTGCAGGATCCACTCTGGGCGCAAAAGGTCAAGGATGGGCG
>JBCBCO010000058.1:0-12608 GCA_038630445.1 Pseudomonadota bacterium
GCCATTCTTTACCAATTACCGTCCTCAGTTCTACTTCCGCACAACTGACGTCACCGGTGTTGTGACCCTGCCAGCGGATAAGGAAATGGTTCTGCCGGGTGACAATGTGAAAATGGACGTTGAGCTGATCCAGCCGATCGCCATGGACCAGGGCCTGCGCTTCGCCATCCGCGAAGGCGGCCGCACAGTCGGCGCTGGTGTCGTGGCCAGCGTGAAATCGTAACACGCAACACCCCAAAGCAAACAAAAGCCCCGCTTATTAAAGCGGGGCTTTTTTGTATCTGGTGCTTGCAAAGCGACGCTGTCTCTAAAAGCGGCTCTTTTCAGGTTTCGTTTTATGGAGATAGACCTCGATTGTTGATCCAACCTGATAATCAGCCTGATCAATATCACTCTTCGTAAAACTCTTTTGATAGGTTTCGCCGTCTATCGCAGACACGTACTGATAGGTTGCCTTCATTCGCGTTTTGACATGTTCGGGTTTGAAGTCGTTCATAAGGGCCGCCATTGGCGCAAGGCTGCAATCGATATAGGCGCGTTCTTCCGTGTCGCGCTCGACGAGGTGTCTGTTTCCATGTTCGACATAGCAATCGAATGTGGCGGCAGTAATTTGAGCCTCTGATTTTGTATAATTAGCCGCTTTGTCCGCCTGTGAAATTCCAGCGGCAACGGCAACACAGCCAAGTATCGCGCCGTATGATTTAAGTCCCATGATACCCATCTTCCGGTCTGTTTTCGTGTAAGGGTAACATCGGTGAATTGAGGTCGCGTTGCAGAACTATGAGAACTCAAACGCCATTGTTCAGGGTCTCTTAAGGATAAGTTCTTGCGTCCCGCTACTCAGGGTATGCTTTTGAAATAAGGCACTACGCCTGACTATCCGCGTCTGGCAATCGCACGCAAAGCCGCTAAAGGATGCGTATGAGCAACATCAAACTCATCTGCGGAAACTGGGGAACGACGACCTTACGCGCGTTCGGTGTGTCCGCAGACGGTGAGATTGCCACCGATGTGAGAACTGCACCCGGCATCGCATCGCTCTCCCCGTCTGAACAGGAATCGACCTGGTTCGGGACCGTTCAGGAGTGGGGGAACGTGCCCCATCTGATTTGCGGCATGGCGGGCTCGAATCTTGGTTGGCGTGAAACAGGTTATATCGAGACGCCTGCGAGCACCCAATCCATCGCCGATGCAATAAGCTGGAAAACCTATGAGAATGCCAAGGTCGGGATCGTTCCCGGTTTGTCAGGAAAAGGCTGGATGGGTCAGGCCGAACGAATGCGCGGTGAGGAAACCGAACTGATCGGATGGCTTGAGCGGACACGCCAAAAAGATGCCATTCTCTGTCTGCCGGGAACCCATACGAAATGGGCCACTGTCGAAAACGGCTCGGTCACCCGTTTCAATACAGCGCTTACAGGAGAGCTTTTCTCCCTGTTGAAAGCAGCGAGCATCTTAAAGAGTGATGTCTCACAAGTGCATTCGATCTCAGCGTTTGAAGCAGGCGCACGTCTTGGACTTTCAGAAAACAGCGCCGATACGCTTCACGGCCTATTTGCCGCGCGTTCGGAACTGATCTCCAGCGGCGTGAAACCCCATCAGACCGAGGCCTTTCTCTCCGGTTTTCTAATCGCGCGCGACGTTTCCGGAGCACTGGAAACCCTGAAATTCGAACAAGAGACTGTGCACTTGATCGGCGAGGAGCTGCTAGCGAACCGCTTCGCTCATGTACTGACCCTTGCCGGCGTGAGCAGCCGCTACGCGTCGAGTGAACGTTGCGTTGCAGCAGGATTGCTCGCTCTGGCCAAAGCTGGAGGAAAGATATGACCGATCTCCATATCCGTTTTGAAGAGGCTATGACCGCTTGCCCCCTGATCGCTATCCTGCGCGGACTTAAGCCTGAAGAGGCGGTCGAGATCGGTGAAGCCTTGTACGCTGCCGGCATCAGGCTCATGGAAGTGCCGCTCAACTCCCCGCGCCCATTGGACAGCATTAAGGCATTGTCAGACGCTTTCCAGAATCGCGCCATTGTCGGCGCCGGGACAGTGCTGACAACCGAGCAAGTTGATGAAATTGCCGCTGCGGGCGGCAAATTGATCGTGTCCCCAAATACTAATCCGGATGTGATCAAACGAGCGAAACATCAGAACCTGATCCCGATACCCGGCGTCTTCACGCCAACTGAAGCATTCGCCGCGATTGAAGCGGGCGCAGAGATCCTGAAGCTCTTCCCGGCTGATACGGGTGGGCCAGATCACCTAGAAGCGCTCAAGGCCGTCTTACCGAAAGATATCCGCGTTCTGGCTGTTGGAGGTGTCGGCCCGGACACCTATTCAAACTGGAGTATCGCAGGCGCGGATGGCGCAGGATGCGGATCGACGCTTTATTCAGCAGGTGATGATGTAGAGACCGTCAGACGCAAAGCAGACGCACTCGTCGCCGCAACGAAGCGATAATCGGCATCTCTGCCGAACCCGGTTGTCTTTACCAGCCCGCTCCTGTATGTCGCCCATCTTGAAGAAAGGACGGCGCGAGGCCGTACCTGTCAGGCTGTCACCGCAAAGCAAAAGCGGCGGACTTCAGGGCGAAAGGAAAGACAATGTCTCAACAGATTACATTCAATGTGGAAGTGCGTGAGCGCACAGGCAAAGGCGGCGCTCGCGAGGCCCGTCGTGAGGGCAAAGTTCCCGGCGTTCTCTACGGCGGCGGTGAAGACCCGGTTGCGATCAACCTGAAAAAGGGTGAAGTGATCCGCGCGATCAATACAGGTCAGTTTCTGTCCTCAACGGCTCAACTGATCCATGAAGGCAAAAAACAGCTCGTTATTCCGCAGGCAATTCAACTGCACCCCGTAACAGATCAACCACAGCATGTTGACCTCTTCCGCGTTCGTAGCGATCAGATCATTCAGGTCGAGGTGACCGTGAACTTCATCAACGAAGAGAAATCTCCGGGCCTCAAGAAAGGCGGCGCACTCAACGTTGTCCGCTTTGCAGTTGAGCTTAATGTTCGTGCAGACAGCATCCCGGACGAACTGGTTGCTGACCTTGACGGCCTCGATATCGGTGACAACGTCAAGATCTCTGACATCAATCTGCCCGGTGGCGCTGAGCCGACCATTACAGACCGCGACTTCACAATCGCCTCTGTCGTCGGACGTGGTATCGCTGCAGATACTGAAGAAGACACAGAAGCGCCAGAAGCAGACGAAGTTGAGTCCATCAAGCAGTCTGAAGACGGCGACAGCGAAGACTAGTGCTGAAAGCCCTGTTAAAGTGTGCGGCGGGGTGGCTTTATGGCTCCCCCGCCGCAACTGTTTCTGGGATCGATCCTCTGGAGGCGGACGTGGACCATATCTTTATTGGCCAAGGCAATCCCGGTCCGAAATATGCCGGTAACCGCCATAATATCGGTTTCATGACGATGGACCGAATTGCAAGCGATCACAGCTTTTCGCCATGGCGTGCTAAGTTTCAGGGCCACGTGTGTGACGGTCGGATCGGCGGCAAGAAAATTCTGCTGATCAAACCGGAAACGTTTTATAACGAGACAGGCCGTTCTGCCCGAGCTGCGACCGACTTCTACAAACTGTCCGCGGAAGACGTGACCATCTTCCACGATGAAATCGACCTTGCGCCGGGACGTTTGCGCGTGAAGCGTGGCGGCGGTCATAGCGGGAATAATGGCATCCGCTCTATGCTCGCACATCTCGGCCCTGAGGTTCGCCGTATTCGAATGGGCGTCGGTCATCCGGGCGATAAATCAAAAGTCATGCCCTACGTCCTGTCCGACTTTGCCAAAGCCGATGAGACGTGGCGCGACACTCTGATTGATGCCTGCTCCCGCTCGCTGGCGATGCTTCTCAATGACAATGATGAGCGCTTCCAGACCGAAGTCATGCGCCTTGCCCCGGCGCCAAAAAGAGACCCGAAACAGACCTAGGGTCACGACTCGTACGTTTTGTCATGGAGGTCATTTGATGAGCAAGGGATGCAAGGAAGAACGTGCAGGACGGGGCAAAATTTATGAGTCGTGACCCTAACATCTTGCCCTGCCCTCGGACTCCCTGCCATAAAGCATGACGATGAGTGACACTCCAGAGACCGGCCCGGACGAGCGCGATGACCAGACCTTCTCCATGTTCGGGGAAGCCGAAATGGGCAGTGTCGCAACACAGGATGGCTATCAGGTCCTCGCCCGTAAATACCGCCCTCGCCTGTTTTCTGATCTAATCGGTCAGGAAGCGATGGTTAGAACGCTAACCAATGCGTTTGAAACAGGCCGCGTCGCCCATGCCTTCATGCTGACCGGCGTTCGCGGCGTTGGCAAAACAACGACCGCCCGACTGCTCGCACGTGCTTTGAATTACACACGTGAGGGCCATGATCAGCCAAGCATGGAGCTTAATCCACCGGGCGACTTCTGCAACGCGATCATGGCAGGCAATCACCCTGATGTGCTCGAGCTCGATGCGGCTTCACGCACAGGCGTCGCGGACATGCGTGAGCTTCTCGACGGTGTGCGCTATTCGCCCGTCTCAGCACGCCACAAGGTCTACATCATTGACGAGGTGCACATGTTGTCGATTGCCTCGTTCAACGCGCTTCTGAAGACGCTTGAAGAGCCGCCTGCGCATGTGAAGTTCATTTTCGCAACCACGGAAATCCGAAAGGTCCCGATCACGGTCCTCTCTCGTTGTCAGCGCTTTGACCTGAAGCGCCTCGATACAGGCCGCTTGGCCGAACATCTCGGCAAGATCGCGGAAAAAGAAGACGCGAAAGTCACAGAAGAAGGCCTCGCCCTGATTGCACGTGCCGCTGAAGGCTCTGTGCGTGACGGCCTCTCCATTCTCGACCAAGCCATCGTGCAAGCGCTCGACGGGGATCAGGTCACCGGTGAGAAAGTCCGCGATATGCTAGGACTTGGGGACCGTTTACGCCTGCTCGATGCGTTTGAATACGCGATCAAAGGCGAAGCTCAGAAAGCTGTTGATGAAGTCGCCGATCAAATTCATGCGGGCGCTGACCCGCTCGTCATCCTGAAAGACATGCTCGAAATCGCGGCTGATATCGCAACCGTTCAAGCGGCAGGCGACGGTTACACGCTGCCCGGACCAGCGGACTGGACCGCACGCACGCACGCCATCGCGAAGGAGCTGACACCCGCTCAGGCGCAGCGGAACTGGCAAATCCTGCTCTCAGGCTATCGCGACACCCAAACCGCGCCGGAGGCAGACACGGCCCTGCGTATGGTTGTCTTACGCTTAGTTGCTGCTGCGAGCCTGCCCAGCCCTGAGGAGGCCGCAAAATTGCTCGCCAGCGGTGCAGGAGGGGCCACGGGCACAGCGGGAAAGCCTGAAGCCGCCCCGGCGGCTGCATCCTTAGGCCCGCTGAACACCCTAGACGATGTCATTGCGCGCCTCGATCTTAGAAAAGAAGCCCGTCTGCGGGGTGAAGTCCGAAAATATCTTCGCGCCGAGCATTTCGGAAATAACCGCATTGTCTGCGCGATCGTGGATGGCGCCGCCCCAGACTTGCTCAGACGCCTCACAGACTTCCTTGAAGCCGAAACAGATGAAGACTGGGATGTGGTTTTCGCAGAGACCAAAGCCGAAACCGCGCGTGAACGTGAAACCCGTCTGCGCGAAGCCCGCTTTGCTGCGGCCCGTAATCATCCCAGCGTCGCAGCCGCTCTCGCTGCGCTACCCGGTGCCGAAATCGTCGACGTGGAAGGCATAGAGCCCCTTGAAGAGAACGGCTTGCCGGACAATGTCGTGCCCATCAGACCAAAGGACAGCTAAGCCATGACCGACCTCTCGAAAATCATGCAGCAAGCCCAGCAAATGCAAGAAAAAATGCAGGCCGCTCAGGCAGAGGTTGAAGCCACCGAAGCCGAAGGCATTGCCGGAGCTGGACTGGTTCGCGTCACGCTAAAGGGCAAAGGCGATCTGGTTTCGGTGAAGATCGATCCGTCCTTGATGGAAGACGATGCGGAAATCGTGGAAGACTTGATCAAGGCTGCGCATCGTGAAGCTAAAACCAATCTCGATTTGGCGATGGAAAAAGCGATGAAAGACGCAATGGGCGGTTTCAGCGGCATGATGCCGGGCTTCAAGATGCCGTTTTAGGTTCACATATGAGCAAATCGTCTGCAGGCCCTGAAATCCAACGCATGATCGACATGATCGCGCGCTTGCCGGGGCTTGGCCCGCGATCCGCACGGCGTGCTGCACTGTTCCTGCTCAAACGAAAGGACAGTCTGCTTAAGCCGATGGCCGAGGCGATGGCTGACGCCGCAGACAAAATCGAACAGTGCCAAGTCTGCGGGAACTATGACACGCTACAGCCGTGCGCCGTGTGTCAAGCCACAGGCCGCGATGATGGCCTACTCTGCGTCGTCGAAGATGTACCTGATCTGTGGGCCTTGGAGCGTGCCCAAGCCTTTCGTGGCCGCTACCATGTATTGGGCGGTGTGATGAGTGCCCTTGACGGCGTTGGCCCCGAAGACCTGACGATTGGCATGCTGATCGACAGGATCAAACAAGGCGGCATTCGCGAAGTCATTCTCGCCCTGAATGCAACTGTCGATGGACAGACGACCGCGCATTATGTGGCAGAGCAGATTGAGCCTTTTGGTGTCACCGTTACACGCCTTGCGCAC
The DNA here is from genome assembly GCA_038630445.1 of Pseudomonadota bacterium. Taxonomy (GTDB): domain Bacteria; phylum Pseudomonadota; class Alphaproteobacteria; order Caulobacterales; family Hyphomonadaceae; genus Henriciella. The sequence goes on from JBCBCO010000058.1 coordinate 6,661, forward strand.
GGTGTCCCAGTTGGCGGAGAACTTGATCATCTCGATGATGGGACGCTCGCAACGGCATTACGATCGCGGCGATAAAACTTGGAGGAAACGCACAATGTCACCCCTCAGCATAATCATCGGACGGTTCCTTCTCGGGCTTTATTTCCTGCTTCCAGGCATCATGAAGTTTACGCAGGCCGAGGACACACTCGCCTATATGCAATTCCACGAGATTCCTTTCGCAGAACCGTTTCTCTATATCGCAGGCGTCACAAACATTATTGGCGGATTGCTCCTGATGACAGGACGTCACGTGAAACTGGTCGCTTTTGGGTTTGTGATTTACACACTGCTCGTCAATGTCATGCTGCATGACTTCTGGACGATGGAGGGGGATGTCGTTGCTCGCGAAACCCAGAACTTTATCAAAAATCTAGGCATCGTTGCTGGCCTCCTCGTTCTGGCAGGCCAAGCGCCCAATCGCCGGTTATCGCTTCGAGGGTGGTGGCGCAGCGACAAAGACGCTGCGCGTTAATCGACCCGAAAATAGATTATTCAGCCGTCTCAAGGCGATAGACAAAGCCGTCGAGATCAGTCGTGGCCACATAGATCGCGCTCGGCGTCGAGATCACATCACGATAGGCAATTGGCAGGTCTTCCAGCAAGTCGACGGTTTCCACGACATTGCCGTTCTCATCCAGGTCGACACGAACCAGTTTCTGACCGGCGGGACCGTTCATGCCACCGACCATCAAATCACCGGCCCAGTCCTCAAAGCCTTCGGTCTGAACCAGAGTCATCCCTGAAGGCGCAATGGATGGCACCCACTTGACGATCGGTTGTTCCATGCCAGGCGCTTCGGTCTCCGTCGTTATGATCGAGCCGTCATAATTGATCCCGTAAGTAATCGTAGGCCAGCCGTAGTTCGCGCCTTTCTTGACCACGTTCAGCTCATCACCGCCTTTAGGGCCGTGCTCGTGAGCGAAAAGGATGTCGCGGGTCTCATCATAGATCATGCCCTGAACATTGCGGTGTCCATAGGACCAAACTGCCGGATCACCACCGCCATCCACGAACGGATTGTCAGCCGGGATCGACCCGTCCGGCATCACGCGGGCAATGACGCCGTGGCGGTTATTCGGGTCCTGAGATTCTTCTTGATATCGCCCACCGTCTCCAAGACCAATCGCAAGAGAGCCGTCGGGCAATACCACGATCCGTGATCCAAAATGAAAGCCAGTTGCGCGGGGTGCGCCTGTGAAAATCTCAGTGACATTTTCAAGTTCTGTGCGATCCTCTGACAGGGTCGCCGAAATCACAGCCGTCGTATTCTCATCCGAGGTGCCTTTGGAATACGCCAGATAGAGCGTGCGTGAGCTTTCAAAATCCGGCGCTAAAGTGATCCCAAGCAGTCCCCCTTGGCGTAAGACCAAGAGGTCATCGGGAATACCGCTGATCGGTGTTTGATTCAGACCATTATTGTCAATCAGACGCAGGCGTCCTTCGCGTTCTGTCACCAAAAGCGCACCATCCGGCAATTCCGCAATGCCCCACGGAAACTCAAGGCCTTCAGCAATTGGCACCAATTTAAGGCCGTCCTCGGAGACAATCGAACCGTCCTCCATGGGGACAGGCGCGGCAGCCTCTCCTGTACAAGCCATAAGCGACAGAGCGGCAAAAGCGGGAAGGATAAAACGGGCCATCGGAACTCCTTAGTCTTCATCTTGTCATGACATAGGCCGGGGTGGGCGTAAATGAAGAAAGGGCGGCCTCCAAAGACCGCCCTTCCAAATCTGATATTGCAGACGGATCCTACCAGCTCTTACCGAACGTAATACCGAATGTTCCCGGCTCGTTCAGGAAGGCATTCCGGAAGAGGCCCGAGCTATCATCGGTTGTATAAAGGCCGGTGATGACATCCTCATCCATGACGTTTTTACCAAAGACTTCGACAAAGTAATTGTCTTGAATATTCGTCAAACGGAGCGAAAGGTTGATATTATCCCAGCTTTCCAGCCGGTCACCCGTCGTGTTCCAGACGCGCGCGAAGCTCTCGCTTTGAACATAATAGTCGGCATGAGCGCGCAACTCGAAGTCTCCATTACCGATATTATCCCAATAATAGTCGGCGGCTAGGCTGAACGTCGTCTCTGGCGTACCAGGTAGGGCATTCCCATCGAGGTCTTTGGCTTCACCATCAAACGGTGTCAGACCACCAATTGTCTGGGTCGTACCAGTCGAGTCAACGTATGTGACGTTACCAACGCCAAAGGCCGCTTCCTGACCCGCAAAAGCCCCTCCGCATAGACCACCTGTAGAACCCGGTGCGAGAACGCCTGCCTGAATAGCCCCAAGCACTGTCGCGTAGCCCTGAGCGGAAACAACACAGTTCGCGAAGCTTCCTGGATCTTTGATTGTAACCAGGTCAGCACGGCCATTCGTCCGGTCAAAGACGTCGACGCCGAACGTGTCTTTGATCTGAGCGTCCAGAATGCCGAGGTTTGCACTCAGCTCAAGCCCGCCAAACGGCGCAAACCGTGTCTCGAGCTCAAGACCTCTGATCTCAGCGTCAACGTTGAAGTTTGCCGCCGTCCGATTGACGATCTGGCTAATCTGATAACCTTCATAGTCGTACAGGAAACCTGTCGCGTTGAGCTGCAACGCACCTTCCAGAAGCGTATTCTTCGTTCCGACCTCGAATGCGTTGACAAATTCAGGATCGAAGAATTGCGGGAACGCGTTCGCATTGCCTGCCGGTTGCGGTGGGTTAATACCGCCGCCCTTATAGCCCTTGGAGTAGAAGCCGTAGATCAGCGTGTCTTCAGAGAAGCTGAAATCCGGTGTCCAGTCAAAACCGACACGGCCTGTGACTTCCTCAAACTGCACGTTAAATGTGCCGTCGCCTGCATTGTCATTGTCCGCACCCGCAACAGGGACACCTGCAAGCGGATCAGCAAGCAATGCATTTGGTGTAAAGAGGAAGGTCGGGACGCGTAGCACTTCTTTCTTATCGTCTGTGTAGCGCAGACCGAGCGTGAATTTCAGGCTATCTGTAGCATCGAAATACCCTTCACCGAAAACAGCCAAACTATCGAGCTCATAGGGCGTAATCGAACGGAAGTAGTTTCTGCCAGTCCCATCCAGATTATCAAGCGGAGTATCTCCCGCAGAATTCGTCTCACCGTCAACGCTGGCTGTTCCACCCAAGAGGGCGCCTCCCAAAGCATTATTTAGCTGTGCAAATGCTGTCAGGCTGTTTGAGAAGACATAATAGCTTTGAGTGACACTGGACGGATCATTCGTCTCGAAGTCTGACTTAATAACACCAGCGTTGAAGTTAAACGGCCCATCGAAATCAGACTGCAAACGTATCTCGTGGCTCGTCTCGTCGCCAATCCCGCCTGACAAGTCGTAGGTAAAGATACTATTGGCTGGGCCAAGCTGTGGATCATTCACGACACCACCTGGGAAGAGCGCGGAATAAACGGGCGCCAGCGCTGGATTTCCAGCTGGAACACCAGCAACATTGTACGGAACGCTGCTCTGAAACTTGTTGTAGTCTTCCTGCGACACGATCTCAGAATCATTTTGCGCGCCCGTGTAAGTGAGCGTCAAACTGTCTGTCAGATCGTATTCGACATTCCAGGAAATCAGAGTTTGTTCCGCGCTATATGACGGATCAATTGAGGCTCCGATAGTCCGCGGATCCGGGCTTTGCGGAGCAAGGTTAAGATCGCCATTTGCCAGGCCTGCAATGATCGCAAAACCACCGCCAAGCGTTGCGGCCGTGTTCACGCCTGTCAAAGCGGCAGGGTCCGACACAGGAACGTCGCGACAGCCAAGGGATGTGTAAAGGATATCAGGTCCAGAAATTGGAACACCGCCAAACGATGTTCGGAAAGGATCTTTCGCACAATACTGCTTACCGGAGCGCAAGCGGTTATCATCTTCCTCGAAATGCTCAGCCATAATCCAACCGCGAAGGTTCAGGGTTGGCTCCCACGCAAGGGTGGCACGCACACTAAACAGGTCACGGTCATCAATATCATTGCCGGTTCCGGTATTCTTTACAAAACCATCCCGGCTAAGCGTTGACCCGGCAAGACGAAGCGCGGCCGTTTCACCAAAGGGTATATTGACCATGCCTTTGAACTTGCGGCTATTGTAGTTTCCAAGTGTGCCTTGAACATTGGCTTGGAACTCTTCAAGGACAGGCTTTGCTGTGATCACGTTGATCACACCGCCCGTTGCGTTCCGACCGTACAAAGTTCCTTGTGGGCCACGCAGCGTTTCTACCCGTTCGACGTCGTAAAATTCTGCCTCAAACAGCCTGTTAGCGATCAAAGGCACGTCATTAACGTGCACACCAACACCCGCGTCACCTGTCGTAGAGACGACGTCGATACCAATACCGCGAATTTTGAAATTATATCCAGTGAAATTACCCTTAGTGAAATTCACATTAGGGATCGCACGCACCAGATCCGGCCCACCAGTGAGCTGAAGATTTTCAAGCGCCGCTTCATCGAAGGCCGAGACCGCAATCGGGACGTCCTGGATGCTCTCTGACTGTTTCTGGGTGGTCACAACAACCGTACTCAATGTGCGCTGATCATCACCAGCATCCTGTGCGACTGCAAAAGGCGCTGCTGTCGTCATGGCAAAGGCCGATGCACTTGCCAGCAAGACACAATTCGGGCGTCTGATAAATTTCATATGATAACTCCTCCCATGATGCTGTATCTTCAGCATCTATGATATTTGCGTTTCCTCACGGGTGCCCCATCTATTGCGGACTACCTCGAATACCATGACGGGTTAGGTCTCCGAATTTGTCAAGAATTGACGTAAGGACAATCTGATTTGAGAAATGCATGTGTGAAATATGTGACAGGTGCCGAGCCTGCTCGGCGCACACTTTATGCGAGTGCGAATTAAATTGACGATGACGCGATCAACAGCTCTTGTTCTATTCTCTGGTGGTCAGGATTCGACCGTTTGCCTGGCGCATGCTCTGGCACATTATGATCATGTCGAGACAGTCGGATTCGACTACGGACAGCGTCACAAGATTGAACTCGATTGCCGCGAAACGACGCGGTCTGCCATATTGTCTGCTTTCCCGGAGTGGACTGCAAAACTTGGCGATGATCATCTTCTGTCTATCCCAGTGCTCGGTGAGATCAGTGAGACAAGCCTGACACAAGAAACCGAGATCGAGATCGCCGAAACAGGGCTTCCAAATACGTTTGTCCCGGGACGCAATCTCCTTTTCCTCACGCTCGCAGGTGCGCTTGCATGGCGACGCGGCATCACCACTCTAGTGGGTGGCATGTGTGAGACAGATTACTCTGGTTACCCCGACTGTCGGCGTACAACTCTAGACGCACAACAACTCGCGCTGTCCCAAGGTATGGATCGTCTCTTCGTCATTGAAACGCCGCTTATGTGGCTGGATAAAGCGGAGACGTGGCGCTTGGCAGATGACCTTGGCGGACAGGCGCTAACAGAGATCATTATCGAGCAGACCCATACATGTTATTTGGGCGACAGAACTCAGCGCCAAGATTGGGGCTATGGCTGCGGAACCTGCCCGGCTTGCGACTTGCGCGCAAAAGGTTATCTGGCATGGATGGAGTCCAATGCTGACCAGTAAACTCAAACCGCAATCCGTGCGGCGTGCCAGAACAAAGGCCTACGCCGTCAAGGAAGCCTATGTCACTCTACAAGGCGAAGGCGCGCAAACAGGACGCGCGGCCGTTTTCCTGCGCTTTGCAGGCTGCAATCTCTGGTCCGGTCTGGAACGCGATCGTCACAACGCAATCTGCTCGTTTTGCGATACCGACTTCGTAGGAACGAATGGTGAGAATGGCGGTGAGTTCAAAACCGTAGACGCCCTTGCTCAGCACGTTGCAGCCATCTGGCAATCCGAAGGCCCTGAGGGCGGGACGCCCTATGTCATTTGCACA
>JBCBCO010000059.1:0-12584 GCA_038630445.1 Pseudomonadota bacterium
GGTCCGTATGATGGTGCCGTTTAACCCGGCTCTGAAACAGATTATCCCGGAACTTGGCCGTCGTCGTGAATATAGTAATCAGAAAGCGCGGGATATGCTTGGGATTGAGTTCATTCCGGCGAAGGACGCTATTCTGGCTAGCGCACAGAGCCTGATTGATCTGGGCGAAGTGTAGCTGGGGTAGAAGCGGAACTGATCCCTCGCTAAAGGAGGCGAATGAGTTTCAACGCTTCCTTTATTACGCTTTATCCCGACGCCTTTCCGGGGCCTCTGGGGGTTTCGATCCTTGAGCGGGCCCAGCGCGAAGGCCTGTGGTCGCTTGAAACCGTAGATCTGCGCGATTTCGGTCTGGGCAAACATCGCCAAGTTGATGAAAAGCCTGCGGGTGGTGGCGCGGGGCTGGTTTTGCGACCTGATGTGGCGGCGGCAGCGATCGATAGTCTGCCGAGAGATGGACGGCCACTGATTTATCCCAGCCCACGTGGGCAACCATTTTCGCAAACGTTTGCGAAGGATTGGGCCGAGGGGCCGGGCCTTATTTTCTTCTGTGGGCGCTTCGAGGGGCTGGATCAGCGTGTGATTGAAGGCCGCGATATGATTGAAGTGTCGCTTGGTGATTATGTTCTAGCAGGGGGCGATGTGGCTGCGATGGCAATGCTTGAGGCGACGCTGCGTCTGATCCCCGGTGTAGCGGGCAATCAGGCCTCTGTTGAAGATGAGAGCTTTGCCTCAGGCCTGCTGGAATATCCACATTATACACTGCCGCGTGACTGGGAGGGGCGGGCGACGCCGGATGTCCTTTTATCGGGGGATCATGGACGTGTTTCCCAGTGGAGGAATCAGCAGAGCGAGGCATTGACAAAAGCACGCCGTCCCGATTTATGGGCGGCTTTCCCAGATGGGCAAGATTTACGAGCGTCGGAGACGGACGATGAATATGATTGAGCAGCTTGAAGCTGAAGAAGTTGCCCGCGTAACGGCCGGCAAAACCATCCCTGATTTTTCGCCGGGCGACACGCTGTCTGTCAATGTGCGTATTAAAGAGGGTGAGCGCGAGCGCGTTCAGCGCTATGAAGGCGTTTGCATTGCGCGCGCTGGTAAAGGCATCAATGAGAACTTCACGGTTCGCAAGATTTCTTTCGGTGAGGGCGTTGAGCGGGTTTTCCCGGTTGTCTCTCCGATGATTGAGAGCATTGAAGTGAAGCGCAAGGGCCGTGTGCGCCGCGCGAAACTCTACTATCTGCGCGATCGTCGCGGTAAGTCTGCGCGTATTGCGGAGCGTACAACCGGTCACGGTATGGAAGTGACTGAGATTACAACCTCCAAGACAGAGCTGCGCCGTCAGCGTGATGCTGCGAAAGTCACGCGTCGCGAAGAAGCGGCTAAAGAGCGTGAAGCAGCAGCCAAAGCGAAAGCTGAAGAAGAGAAAGCCGCTGCCGCAGAAGCGGCGGCAGAAGGCGGCGAAGAGGCATAGAGCTTCAGCGCCAAAAGAAATTCTGAAAACCCGGCCTAATTGGCCGGGTTTTTGTTTGGGCGGACTGTGTCAGAACAGAACGCTCTCGTGATTTTTATGTCTCTGACAAAGGTTAACCGGAACAGTCCGGTTTTTGCATTTACGTCTGCGAGACCCGATTTGGGGCGATTGAATGTGCTCGTGTGGTTAATAGCGGGTAAATTTACAGAAAAAGCAGTTAACAACTCGCCCATCCGGTGAATCGCGTTGGCCCCCTTTAAAACATTACATATACGAAATAACAGGCGCGATTTTTGCGTCGTGCGTTTTGCCGTCCCGAAATGGGTCGGGACGTTAAAACAAACCTAAAGGCCGCTCGCGGCATCAAAGGGGAAAGTAGAAATGAAATTCACAAAGAAAATCCTGATCGGTGCTGTGGCTGCGGCTGCGCTTCCGATTACGGCTTTCGCCGATGGCGACGGCCAAAGCTGGGATGGTCAGGTTGCTGGTGACCGCTACACTGCTGTAGGATCTGCCACATCTGATCGTATCCTGACTGACGCAGAAATCCGCGATATTATCGCTCGCTCAGGTGCGCCCGCCGGCTCAACTGACGTTCGTTATGTTGGCGGGTCTCAAACTGTTGAGACTGAATATTGCTGCGGTGGAACCGAAGAGCAAATTCAAGAAGTCACAGACGTTCAAACCACTGAAGAAGCGATTGATTACGTTTCTGAGCGTGTTCTGACACAGCCGATCCAGCGCACTTTGATTCAGCCTGTGACACGTGAGATTCTTCAGCCACGCGATGAAGACATCACAGAAGATATGGTGTTTGAAACCAATCGTCTGCCAGTTCGTGTTGAGCGTGACCCAACGCCACAACTTCAAACAGAGTATATTCCTCAGGTTGAAGAGAACTATCGCGAAGAGACAAGCGAAACGTACTATGACGTTGTAACACAGCGTGACTTGATCCAGCCGATTGAGCGCACTGTCGTTGTTCCTGTTCAGCGCCGCATTTCGCGTCCACGCACAGAGACAATCACAGCTGAACCGCGTTATGAGACAATTACGGCTGCAACTCAGCGTAATTCTGTCTTGGTCCCGCAGACTGTTGTGACAACGAATGAAGTTGTTTCTGAAGCGACAGATACACGTGTGACTGATGTTGCGGTGCCTTATGTTGCCACTCGCAATATCTATCAGCCTAAAACGATCACAACGATCCAGCCGGTTGAGCGTCAAATCCTGCGTGCGCAGACTGAAACGGTCACTGAGGACACGATCTATGAAGAGGTTCGTCTCGATCCTCGGATTGAGCGTGAAGCAGCGCCAGCAGCTGTCGAGAACATCATACCACAATTGACAGAGCGCACAGTTCTGGAAGTGGAAGATGTCTACATCGACCAAATCACGCGTAACATCATCCAACCTGTTGTCATCACGACGGTTCAGCCGGTCATCAACGAAGTTCTGCGTGGCCGCGTTGAAAGTGAAACACTGCCAACTCAGTATGAAGAGCGTACTCTGCCCGGCATCACTGAAGGTGTGAGTGTTCCACAAACGGTTGTAAACTACATCCCGCAGGTTCAGAATGTTGCTCAAGAAGTGTATTCTGAGACATATTTCGATGCTGTAACGCGCCGTGTTGTTTACCAGCCTAAAGTGATCAATACAGTACAACCTGTCATCATTGAGCGTCCGCGTGCGCGTACTGAAACGCAAACGCTACCAACACGTTATGAGACAGTCCGTGCAAGCCTGGTTGTTCTCGACCTCGGTGCACCTTGTAACTGTAACTAATACAGATTTGAGGCGCGTTCAGGCGCGCCTCATTTTAGCTGACCTAACGGTTCTTCATTTCCGTCAGGGTCCCCGGGAAGGCGCTGTGAGTTTTCACAGTGCCTTTTCGTGGTTGTGCTTTTCCGCACTGACACAGCTAATTCACACTCATAAATCGAAATTTAGGGCAAACTCTCCCCGTATGTGGTGAAAACCGTTGCAAGATTAGTATAATCGTGATGATTTCGCGCTCTTGTGAGGATATTATGCCAACCCAAACGCTTTATGATAAAATCTGGAGCGCGCATGAGGTGACGCGTGATGCAGCGACGGGTGAGTCGCTCATTTATATCGACCTGCATCTCATTCATGAAGTGACCACACCGCAGGCTTTTGCCGGCCTGAAAGCGGCGGGTCGGCCTGTGCGGCGGCCGGATCTTACGCTTGCAGTGGCTGATCATAATACCCCGACCGAGCGACAATCGCTTGGTTTAAAAGGTGTGCGCGATGAGGCGGCGCGTATGCAGCTTGAGGCGCTGACGAAGAATGTTGCCGAGCACGGGATCGAATTTTTCCCGATGGGTGATTTCCGAAATGGTATTGTGCACGTGGTCGGACCGGAACAGGGACGCACACAGCCCGGCATGACCATTGTCTGCGGCGACAGTCATACTTCAACGCATGGCGCGTTCGGCTCTCTAGCGCATGGGATTGGGACCAGCGAGGTCGAGCACGTTCTCGCGACGCAGACCCTGCGCGCACGCAAGATGAAGAATATGGCCGTCGAAGTGATTGGGCCCTTGGCTGAGGGCGTTACGGCGAAAGATTTAGCGCTTCATCTGATTGCCAAGATCGGCACAGCGGGCGGGACAGGCTGTGTCATGGAATATCGCGGTGAAGCGATCTGGAACCTGTCCATGGAAGGGCGGATGACGCTGTGCAATCTCTCCATCGAGGGCGGTGCGCGGGCCGGGCTGATTGCGCCGGATGAAACGACGTTTGAGTATATGAAGGGCCGGCCCGCCGCGCCGAAAGGCGATGAGTGGGACGCGGCTGTGCAGTATTGGCGGTCGCTTTATTCTGATGATGGCGCGCATTGGGATGAAGTGGTCGAGATAAGGGCCGAAGACGTTGAGCCGACTGTGACCTGGGGGACCAGTCCCGAACAGGCGATTCCGCTCTCTGGGAATGTGCCGGATCCGGCGAAGATTGATGATCCGATCAAGAAGGGCGCGGCTGAGCGCGCGTTGTCTTACATGGATTTGAAGCCGGGGGCTCCGATTGCCGGGACTCCGGTGCAGCGCGTCTTTATTGGATCGTGCACCAATTCGCGGATCGAAGACTTGCGCGCGGCGGCTGAAATCGCGCAGAGCGCGCGCGTTGCGGACGGGGTTAGGGCCATGGTTGTGCCCGGATCAGGCTTGGTTCGCGCCCAAGCCCAAGCTGAAGGGCTTGATGAAATCTTCCGAAAAGCCGGATTTGAGTGGCGCGAGCCTGGCTGTTCGATGTGTTTGGGCATGAATCCGGATATTCTCGCACCGGGCGAGCGATGCGCGTCGACATCGAACCGAAATTTCGAAGGACGGCAAGGCCGTGGCGGTCGCACGCACTTGATGAGCCCGGTTTTGGCGGCGAAGGCGGCTGTGACCGGCCACATTGGTGGATGAGGTCCTCTGCGCTTTTAGAGCTCGGTCGTCTTTCCATTGTCTTGTCAGTGGGCGCGCTTTTGCTTGGGATCTACCTTCTATCATTCTGGGGCACGTCATCAGGGACGCTGTCCCAAATACAGAATGCAGATTTCGTTGAACGGACAGGTCGAATTGTCGATTTTGAGCGCCGGCGTTTGCGCGGGGGTGGACGAGCGCGTATCCGACCGAAGTCACTTTATGTGACTGTCATGTATGATGATGGAGAACGCGACCGACTGAGGTATTTTCACGGCTCGGCGGCCTTATCGATAGATGATTTAGAGGCGATTATACGCCGCTATAGACGAGATAACCTAACTTTCCGGTTTGTAAGATCACGATCTCGGCCTGTTGAAATTGTATCTGGACAGGGGGCTATTGTGCTTCCCCGCTCGCATTCTATAGAGCGTCTGAATAAGGATAGATGGCAAATGCCACTTCTGGGAGCTTTCTTGATTCTTGTTTCCTTAGCATCGCTTGCCGTTCGACTAAAAAGGCGTCTGACATGATTACCGCTCTCGATCATCTCGTCTTACTTTGTCCTGATATTGAGGATGGTATTGACGCTTATACAACACTTTTGGGCGCTGAGCCGGTTTGGCGGAGTGAGGGTGAGGGTACGAAAAGTTCTCTGTTTTCAGTCTCAAACACTAAAATAGAACTCTTGGCGCCATCGGGTGGCGGCTTGGTGGCAGATAAGCTGTCTCAGATGCTGCTTCATGGGCCAAAATTGACCAGTTTGGTGTATCGAAGCGATGATTTAACCGAAGATCACCGGCTCTTTGGGCGTCGAGGCTTGGCGCCATCTGACATTCAGGATGGCGAAAGTGAAGATGCTAAGACACAGGCAAACCGGTCTTGGAGACGATTTAGAATACCTGACGATCAAATGGCAGGGGTCAAGAGTTTTATTTTAGAACCCACTAGGGGCGAATCGCCTTTGTCAAAAGCCTTTCCCGGTTCCGTCACAGCGCTAGATCACCTTGTGATCAATACGCCCAATCCTGAGCGGGCTGTTGCGACCTATGGCGCCCGATTGGGTCTGCGCTTTGCGTTAGATCGCACAGCGGAACAGTGGAAAACGCGCTTTCTATTCTTCCGGCTGGGCGGGTTGACGCTGGAAATTATTCATCGCCTCGATCATGAGCATGATCGCGATGGGAATGACACAATTTGGGGGATCACTTGGGCGGTGAATGATCTTGAGGCGGCGCGTGATCGATTGGGCGAACAGGGCCTCAGTGTCAGCGACATTCGCACGGGCCGAAAGCCGGGCAGCCGGGTCTTTACGGTGCGCGACGGAACATTGCAGGTTCCAACCCTGTTCATTCAGCATGACAGGACGTAAGAGGTTGCCATGAAACCGTTTACGAAACTTCGCACAACAGCGGCTCCGCTTCTGGATGGCGGCAAGCTAATGGCGAATGTCGATACGGATATGATTATTCCGAAGCAATTCCTGAAGACGACAGAACGGGTCGGCCTTTCAAAAGGCTTGTTTCACGAGCTGAAAACCTTGGAAGATGGCAGCTCAAACCCCGATTTTGTGTTGAATCGTGCGACATATTCGGGGGCCGGCGTGTTGATCGCGGGGGACAATTTTGGCTGTGGATCGTCGCGCGAACACGCGCCCTGGGCACTGTTGGATCAGGGTATTACATGCGTGATTGCGCCGAGTTTTGCCGACATTTTCTATAATAACTGCGCCAATAACGGGATTTTGGCGATCGCCTTGCCGCAAGAGGTTTGCGACGTGCTCGCGGAACAGGCGGGCGGCGGGAACTCTATTTTTGAGGTGGATCTCGACGCGCAGACGGTGATCGGGCCGGATGGAAAGCCCCATGCGTTCGAGTTCGATCAGGGCCGGAAAGAGAAATTGCTCAAAGGGCTGGATAATATTGGACTAAGTTTGCAGTCTAAAGATGAGATCTCTGCGTTTGAAGCGGATCGGAAAATCGTCATGCCGTGGTTGGAGGGAAGATCATGAAAAGAGGTTTAGCCGCACTTGGTTTAAGTGCGTTTTTTGTCGCCGGATGCGCGCAAGACGTGCTGAACACGCAACCCGAAGTACGTGGATTGGAGGGCGCTGCTGCACTGCAGACTTTAACAGATCCTAGCTCTGGCACCGATGTCAATATGCGTGTTGGGGGTCAGGTTCGCATTGAGTTGGATGCGAATGCCACGACCGGATACATGTGGCAGATTACGAAGCAGGATGAGACAGCTTTGAAGCTGGTGAGCAGCGATTATTTGAGTGATGCTGTGCCAGAGGGACTCGTGGGCGCTGGCGGCATGCGCGTCTTTGTCTTCGAGGCCATTACGGCAAAAAACTCTGATTTGGAACTAACGTATCAACGCTCCCCGCAGGATGTTGCGGACACTTTGCGACTACGCATCAAAATGTTCGATTAAACCGCATTGCCTTGCATCTAAATAACCCTAGTTCGCCGTTGGCAACACAGGGATAGTATCATGAAACGTGTATTTCTATTTTTCGCATGTGCCGGAATTTTAGCGGCGTGTTCTACGACATCGACGAACGAAGCGAACCTTGACGATAGCGTCGAAAAAGAGTGTCGGCAAATTTATAATTCGGGGTCGATGATCCCGGAAACAGTCTGTTTCGATAGAGTTGCATCCGCAAATATGGATGATGAAGAGCTCGAGTAGCGCCCATACCGCTGCGGACTTTACGCCCGCTGAGTAAAACCGTTGCTTATGGCGAAATAAGGGTCTCAAAGGTGTTGCACTGTGTCGCCATCTTTATGAGAAACCCCTTATGAGTCAGACTGTTTTATTGTTGCCAGGCGATGGAATTGGCCCTGAAGTCGTTGAGCAGGCTGTGCGGGTTACGCAAGCTGCTGTGCCGGATTTACTCTTTGAGACTGCTTTGGTTGGGGGCGCAGCCTTTGATGCTGAAGGGGATCCGCTCACGGAAACGACTCTGGAAAAGGCAATGGCCTGCGATGCGGTTCTGCTCGGTGCTGTTGGCGGGCCGGCATGGGCGGATGTTCCGCGTGAGAAACGCCCTGAAATGGGGCTTTTAAAGATTAGGAAAGGTCTCGATGTCTTTGCGAACCTGCGTCCGGCCTATTGTTTTCCCGCTTTGGTAGACGCGTCCAGCTTGAAACGCGAGGTCGTTGAAGGCCTCGATCTTATGATCGTGCGTGAGCTGACATCAGGGGTTTATTTCGGGGAACCGCGAGGAATTGAGACGGATGAGAACGGTGTGCGGTTCGGCTATGAAATGTCGCGCTATACTCAGCCGGAGATTGAGCGCGTCGCGCGCGTGGCCTTTGAGATCGCTCGTGGGCGTCAGGGGCGGGTCTGCTCGGTCGAGAAATCGAATGTGATGGAAAGCGGCCTGTTCTGGCGTGAAACGGTGGGCGATCTGCATGCCTCATCGGGTCAGGGCGTTGAGCTGAGCCATATGCTGGCGGATGCCTGCGCGATGGAATTGGTGCGTGCGCCGAAGCAGTTTGACGTGATTTTAGCTGGCAATCTGTTTGGGGATATCCTGTCTGATGCGGCGGCGATGCTGACGGGGTCGATTGGAATGTTGCCGAGCGCCAGTCTGGGCGTGGAGGGGGTGCCGGGCCTGTATGAGCCGGTGCATGGATCTGCGCCGGACATTGCAGGCCAAGGTGTGGCTAATCCGTGTGCGGCGATCCTGTCGATGGAGATGGCGCTGCGCTGGTCGCTGGGGCGTGAGGATGAGGCGGATCGGATTTTGAAAGCGGTTGAGACCGCGCTTGAGAGCGGTGCGCGGACGCGTGATCTTGGCGGTGATCTCAGCACAGCTGGCATGGGTGACGCCGTGATTGCAGCGCTGTAAAAGTGCTAAAATCGAAGACAAGGAGCGTGCGATGAGTGATGAGATGCCAGATCGGCTGAGTCTGAATCCAAATAGCGCCTATTACGATCACACGCTTCTGGAGCGCGGGGTCGGGATCAAGTTTAACGGCGAAGAAAAGACCAATGTGGTCGAGTATTGTATCTCTGAAGGCTGGATCAAAGTCGCCGCCGGCAAGGCTGTCGATCGCAAGGGGAATCCGCTGACTTTGACGCTGAAAGGCGTTGTTGAACCCTATTTGGAAAGTTAATCGGGGTCTTTATCCGAGGCGCGGCGTTTTTTGTCGCGATCTCTTAGCTCATCAGTAAATGCGCTGGCGAAAACACCTGCGGGCAGGGCAACGACGCCGATTCCTGCCAGCGCGATGATTGAAGCGAAAAAGCGCCCTAGCGCTGTGACGGGATAGACGTCGCCATAACCGACCGTGGTCAGCGTTGCGACTGCCCACCAGATGGCTCGCGGGATCGAGCTGAAATCTTCCTGCTGCTGACCGCCCAACCCTTCTATGAAGTAGAGCGCGACGGCCGAGATATAAACGAGTGCCAAAGCAATCGCGAGCGCGGTGAGAAGCTGGCTGCCGCTGCGCTGTATGGCGGCCCCGAAAATGGCAAAGGCCGGGATGAAGCGGGCGATCTTGATCAGGCGGAACAGCCTGAAGACGCGAAGAGCTGTGATTGGGATCCCGAGGCCGAAGAGCATCACGATCAGTTCGGGCAGGAAGGCCAGAAGGTCTGCGATCGCGTAGGCTGAGCGCATATAACGTACCCTACCGCGAAGACCGCTATACTCAGGGTTGATCCCTGCAACCCAAACCCGGGCGATATATTCAACAGCGAAAATAAGGATGATCGCGACGTTTAGTGTCCCAATCGTAGCCGCCCAGCCGGGCAGGGCCATGATTGTGGGCTCGGTCTCCAGCGCCAGAAGCAGAAAACTGAAAAGGACGAGCCCAATTACACAGAGATTGAGCGCAGAAATACCGCTGTCGCGTGCATCGGGCGCGAGTTGTCGATAGAGGGAATCCTGCAGGGCCATCCCAGTTTGCCCTAAAGCGGAGGAATAAAAACTCTGCTAACCGCGCAGGGTTGCGTCTGTGGCCTTTGTGACCGCCTTGATGATTTTATCCGAAATAGCTGCGATGTCTTCATCCTTCAGGAGCGTCTCTCGCGGCTGGAGTGTGACCTCAATCGCAATGGATTTGTGTCCTTCGTCGATGCCTTGGCCCTGATAGACGTCAAAAACGGTTGCTTCCGTGATGAAGGTCTTGTCTGCGCCCTTGGCTGCTTTCAGAATGTCAGTCGCGCCAGTGTCTTCGCTCACCACAAAGGCGAAATCGCGCCGGATCGGTGTTAGATCCGCCTTTTCCAGAACGGTTTTTGTTTTGGTCGCCTTGGCTTTCATTTGCGGAAGGGCATTCAGGTTCAACTCGAATGCATAGACCGGGCCTTCAACACCGATCTGTTTCAGAACGCCGGGATGTAGCGCGCCGAAATGGGCAATGGTGACTTTGGGGCCGAGTTTTAGACACGCCGCTTGACCCGGATGCCAGTGTGTCTGGCGGGGTGGTTCGATCTGAAAGCGTTCCGGGGGTTGGCCGAGTGCCTCTAGGACAGCGAACAGATCGGCTTTTGCGGCGTAAACATCATAGCCGTCGCGACCCTGCCAGTGTCTGATTTTTGCGGGGCGGACGAGTGCGGTCACAACCGTGCGCTGATCCTTTGGACCGTCGCCGAGATAGATTGGACCCGCTTCGAACAGATATAGCTCGCGCTCGCCATTATCGGCCCCTTTTTGGCTTGCTGTTGCGAGGTTGGCGACAATGCTGGGGCGCATCTGATTCAATTCGCTCGCGACCGGGTTGGCAACGGTCAATGCTTCCCCGCCGCCACCGAACAGTTCAGCTTGAGCTTTCGGCATGAAACTCCAGGTGACAGTTTCGAGGAAGCCGCGTGAAGCGAGTGTGCGGCGCGCCGTGCGGACGCGATCCTGAATCTGGGTTGTGACGACGCGTTTGCCGCCCTGAGGCGCCGGTAGCGAGAGTGTTGGCAGATTATCGAAGCCTTCGAGGCGGGCAATTTCTTCAACAATATCAGCGGAATATGCCATGTCGAAGCGCCAGCTTGGAGCATTAAGCAGCCACGTGTCGCCGGTGTCCTCGATCTCGAAACCGAGGACTTTCAGCGTCTTTTTCATCGCGGCCGGTTTGACGTCGAGACCGGTCAGGCGTTCGACATCGTGTTTTTGGAACTCGACTTGTGCCGTGTTGACGGGGGCAGTCCCCGCAATGTTGCCTTTGGATGCGGTTCCGCCGCCATATTCGAGGATGAGGCGGAGCGCGAGGTTGAGTCCTTCGACGCAGGAGGCTGGGTCAACGCCGCGCTCAAACCGGTAACGTGCGTCTGAAATGATCCCTGTCGCGCGGCCTGTTTTTGCGGTGCGGAGCGGATCGAACCAAGCGCTTTCGATGAAGACGTCTGTTGTGTCTTCGCTGACAGCGGTGCTTTCTCCGCCCATGACACCGCCGAGGCCGATTGCGCCGCTATCATCTGCGATGACGCACATATCCGGTGTGATCTCGTAGGTTTTTCCGTCGAGGGCTTCGAGTGTTTCACCTTCTTCGCCAAGTCGGGCGACAACAACGCCCTGTAATTTCGCGGCGTCATAGGCGTGCAGCGGGCGGGCGCGGTCGATTGAGATATAGTTTGTGACGTCGACCAGCAGGTTCTTCGGTGTGATGCCAACGGCTTTCAGGCGGGACTGCATCCAGTCCGGCGAAGGGCCGTTTTTGACGCCTTTGACCAGAGCACCGGCAAAAATCGGACAGGCGTCCGGGGCTGGTAGCTCAATACTGACCGGGCAATCGTAACTTCCGCTAACTTTTTTGATGGGTTCGTCGATGAAGGCACCAGCGCCGGCTGCGGCAAGATCGCGGGCAATGCCTTTGACGCCAAGCCAGTCCGGCCGGTTGGGCGTAACCTCGAAATCGATGACGGGGTCATTCAGGCCGAGCGCGTCGGCAGCAGGTGTGCCGAGCGGGATTTTATCATCAAGATCAGCGATGCCGTCATGGTCTTCGCCCGCATTCAGCTCTTTGGTTGAGCACATCATGCCATAACTCTCGACGCCGCGAATTTTGCGGGGCTTTTTGTCGAGCGCGAAGTCTAAGCCGGGAATATAGGTGCCGAGCGGCGCGTAGATTGCGGTCATGCCAGCGCGTGCATTGGGCGCACCGCAGACAATTTGCTTCTCGCCATCGACGGTATCGACGGTGCAGACTTTCAGTTTGTCTGCATCGGGGTGTTTTTCGGCCGTCTTGACCTTTGCGACTGTGAAAGCAGCGAGGTCTTCGGCTGGATTATCGACATGCTCGACCTCAAGACCCGCTTTCAGCATGTAGGCCATGATTTCGTCTAGGGACGCGGATGTGGCGAGGTAATCTTTCAACCAGGAGAGGGGGAATTTCATTTCGAAACCTCGTAATAAGAGTTGGCGCTCTGACCCTTGAGCGCTTTCTTCTTCGACCCATGCTCGAGCCTTATTTTACCCACAGGGGTATAAAGCGAAACGGGAAGAACTAGTAAGAACTGAAGAACGATTAGGAGCACCGATGCGATAAGAAAGATCGCAATTTCTATGCCTATGTTTAGCAGACTCATGCTGAATAAACTGCTGTTGATAGACTCAACAATCATAGCCGAAAGCGTATGAACGAACTCACTTCTCTATCGCTCGCAAAGATCATTACGGCAATTACAATCGTTCATACGCTTTCGGCTATGATTGTTGAGTCTATCAACAGCAGTTT